>NZ_CAXBOV010000014.1:0-113519 GCF_963977355.1 uncultured Halopseudomonas sp.
GGGTGGGTCAAAATTGTTGGCCAGAGGTGGGTCAGATTAATTGGCCATTAACAGTTTGACGCGAGGATCTTCAACCAAACATCTGATAGACCTTGGCGCCCTGCTTGCTGCGCTGGAGGTCCTGAAGTTCTTCGGCGAGCTTGCCCTGCACTGCCTGGCAAAGCGCCACGACTTCACGGTAGGTCGTCAGCAGGTTGTCCAGCGCATCAGCCAACGCCTGATCATCACGGTCTTCCTGGGCCATGGCTTGAGCAACCAGTTCTCGACATACACCATCAAGATTGCTGACCTGTTGCCAGTCGCCCGCATGAACCGCCTCGACAAGAGCGCGGTGGGTATCTTCCAATTGCTTGACCGCAACCGTCATGATGCTTTCCTCAGTGTTGGGCAATGCCATCCCAGCCTTCTTTCACGTCACGCAACAGAGACGCGACCTCGTCTAGCATGGCTGGATCGTTATTCAGGTTAGCCAGGCTCAGACGCTGCAGCATATAAGCATAAAGGCTATCGAGGTTGGCCGCCACTTCGCCGCCTTTTTCCAGATCCAGCGCATCACGCAGGCCTGAAACGATACCCATGCTCTTGCCGATCAGTTCACCCTTGAGTGGGATATTCCCGAATTGCATGGCACCCCGGGCCTGAGCAATGCGCTGCAAACCGCCCTCCAACAACATCTGAATCAGACGATGTGGAGCTGCTTCGCTGACCTGAGCGTTAACATTAACTGTCTGGTACTGCTTCATCGCTGCGTAAGCGTTCATGGCGATATCCTGAGGTAAAGAACATATACCTCTATATCGGCGCTTGAGGGAAAACTTGAGGGGAGAATGTATTAAAAAAAAAGCGAAAGCGGGCGCAGCGCGCCCGCAAACATTAAACGGAGGGTGTTTCCTGATCTGCACTCAGATTGGGCTCGATCGCATCCCAGCCTTCCTTGATTTCTTCTAGCAGGCCCTGCACCTCATCCAGACTGCGCGGGGTATCGTCCAGCGCCACGCCCGCCAGCTTACGGGTCATGTAGTCGTACAAAGCATCCAGATTCTCGGCGATATCACCACCCAGATCCTTGTCGAGTGCACCCTGTAATGCTCCTATGATACTCAGGGTGCCGCTAACCGCAACGCCGCGACGCTCTGGATTACCAGTGGCCTGGGCGTGCCTCGCGAGCTTCACGCGTTCGATGGCGCCATTTAGCAGGAGCTGAACTGCGCGATACTGCGATACTTCCTGGGAAACGCTGACATTCTTGTATGTATCGATCGGGCTTTTCATTAACGATTATCCTGTCTAACAACGCCTGGGAGATTACTCAGCGCACCACTCAAATAGTCGCTGGTGCCTGAAAGCTGAGCCACCAACGCATCCATGGCATTGAACTGGGAAAACAGTTGCGCTTCGAGCTTGTCTATACGTCTTGTCAGCTGCTCGCGCTGCCCATCAACACTTGAAAGCGTGTTTTGCAATGCCTTGGTACGCGACTCAAGGATGCCGCCGCTCTGGACGTAAGGATCAGTCTTGCTTTCCAGTCTGGACAGGATACCCGAGTCACCAGTAAGGAAACCGCTCAACTCTTCGAAGTTGTCCGCTAGTACCGCATCCATTCGTTCATCATCGATTTTCAGTGTGCCGTCGCGCTGGGTAGAAATCCCCAGATCGGCCAGCAAACGAAGGCTATCGGTCCCACCTTGTGTGGAGCCTAGCTCATTACGAATAGCAGTTGAAAAAGACCGTACCGAAGCATCGCCGACCAGGGCAGCGGCCAGTGGTTCGCCGTCATCGCCGCCCACTGAGGTCACTTTAGTCAAGCTGCCGATAGTGCCTATCATCTTGTTGTAGGCATCGACAAACTTCTTCAAAGAACCTTTGACTCCCGCTCGATCCTCGGCAACCCCAAGATTAATCGTGGCGGCGCTCTGGAGGTCCTCCTCTGACTGAGCAGATTTGAGGGTCAGCGTCACCCCAGCAATTGCGTTGTCAATGGTGTTTCCGGCACTTGAAATGGGAATTCCATCAATTGCGAGATTCGCGTCTCGGGCGAAGCTGATCACTCGAGCAGCACGAGGGTCCGCAGGATCATATGCTGCGGGCACGTAGTCAGTAAGAGTCGGATCAGGGGGAGTAAAATCCAACTGACCGAGATTCCCGGTGAGGCTGCTGGAGCTGACACTGATATCGTTGCCGTTGCCCGCCTGGTCTGAACTCAGTACCAGACGAGCACCACCCGCCCCACTGGGATCACTTACAATCGTGGCAGTCAGGCCGCTGTCTTTGCCAGCCGCGTTGATCGCATCGCGGATGCCAGAAAGACTGCTATTGTCTTCACCTATGGAAATGTCGAGAGCTTCTCCACCAACGGTAATCGTCAGTGTTCCGGTGCCAACAGGGTCAGTCGTGTTATCCAGGCCTTGCAGCGAAAGCTTGCTGGTCTGCGCCAAATTGAAGACCTGCACGCTGAAATTACCGGCACTCGCGGTTCCGTCTGCCTTGGCGGTAAAAATGTCTTGTTTGGCGGAGGTCGCGCTTCGCTTTTCAAACAAAGCGGGATCATTGAGATCCTTCAGCGCAGTCTGGAAATCGGAAATCGCGCTTCGAAATTGCCCAAGCCCAGAGAACTTGGCAGTGGTATCGCGCTCCAGACGGTTGAGCTGCGCGGTTTTTGGCGCGCTTTCCGCATTTACCAGAGCCTTGACGATATTGTTGATATCAAGACCAGAGCCGACGCCTGTACCTAAACCTTGAATAGCCATGAGCCTGCCCCTACGACCGATTTTTGACGGTCTGCGTACCGAATAGAATGTCCCGGTAATGCAGGCAAGTTATGTGCCATTAAAACCGGCCAGCAGGAGCCCTCAAGCTTCTGCTTTGAAAAGCAAACTGCGGATTTCGGATAGATTTTCCGAGAGCCTCAGTGCTTCTTCCGAAGGAATCTGGCGAATCACGTCGCCACTGGTTGCCTCGGTTACGTTAATCACCACCCGGCCGCTGCTGTCATCAACATTGAAATTGATGTCACGTTGTACCGACTGGACAAAATTCTGCATGTCAGACACCGCTGCTTCAAGCGTCTCGCGGTCTGGCTCTGCATTGGTTTCCGCGGTATTACGGCTCTGTGCCTCAGCCGATCTGCCAGAAACATTCTCTGCTGCAACATCCTTCTGCCCGCCAGATATAACGCTGGCTTTAGCCGCCTCAACCGAAACACCGGTGCGCGCACTGCTAGTGATTTCAAACGGTTTGAGAACGCCCATTTCCATGATAAATACCTCACAAAGGAAAAAGCGGAGGAAAGGCTTTTAACCCTTCCCCCGCAGTCTAGCTCCGTTTTGACCTTAGCCCAAGAGGCTTAGGACGGCCTGGGGCAACTGGTTGGCCTGGGCCAGGATCGAAGTACCAGCCTGCTGGAGGATCTGGTTCTTGGTCAGCTTCGCAGTTTCAGCAGCGAAGTCGGTGTCCTGAATCCGGCCACGAGCGGCGGAGGCGTTCTCGGACACGTTCTGCAGGTTGCTGATAGTGGACTGGAAGCGGTTTTGGGCAGCACCCAGATCCGCACGCTGGCTATCAATGGACTGCAGTGCAGCGTCGATGATGTAGACAGCTTTCTGAGCACCTTCGGCACTAGTAAGGTCGATATCGCGAACTTCAGCGTCGGTTGCCGCTACTGCAGCCAGAGTTACCGCTGTACCACCAGCCTCTGCTGCAGTGCTTGCTGCCGCAGCAGTAGCACCCGAAGAGAAGGCAATGGACAGTTCGCCATCAGCAGTGCCGAGATCTGCATTGGTGAGAACGTTAATCGCACCCGAATCATCGATGAATGCACCCACCCCGATGTTCGCGTCGTTGATGGCGGTTGCCAGGTTTTGTACCTGTTCGGTTACGGTAGCACCTGAAGCAAATTCAGAGCTGACGGTGAATACCCGATCGGTCCCATCAGCACTGCCACCAGTGATGGTAAAGGAGACGGCAACAGCACCAGAGGCCGCAGCCGTGGCACCGGCTACATCTGCAGTCGCAATGGTGCCGCTGCTGATAGCATCGCTTCTAAGGGACTTGGTGCTGGTTTCGTCCAGCTTCAAGCTGATAGCTTCGTTGGCAGCACTGCCCACCTGGAATGTTTCAGTTCCAAAGCTGCCATCAAACAACTTCTTGCCACCAAAGGCAGTCGTGTTTGAAATACGATCCAATTCTTTCTTCAGCTCGGTGACTTCCGAGTTCAAGGCATCACGCTCGCTATCACCGTTAGAACCGTTGGCAGCCTGCAGGGAAAGGTCACGCATACGCTGGAGGATGTTGGTCGACTCCTGCAAAGCGCCTTCAGCAGTCTGGGCAATCGAAATACCGTTGTTTGCGTTCTTGGTTGCTACACCGAGACCATTGATCTGACTGGTCAGACGGTTGGAGATCTGCAGGCCAGCTGCGTCGTCCTTGGCACTGTTGATCTGCGAACCGGAGGACAAGCGCTGCAGGGAAGTCTGCAGGTTGTTCGAAGAAGCACCCAAGTTACGCTGGGCGTTCAGTGAAGCTACGTTAGTGTTGACTGTAAGAGCCATGGTAAGTACCTCGTAAACTTGGTTATGTTTGCCTGAGCAGCGATCTCAGGGCTGGACTTGCCCAGGCACCCATTGAGTTCGCATTCAGTTACTGTATCGACGCCACTTACCAAAGCTTTAGGGGTTTTGAAAAAAAACTTTGTCAATCCCTCTGCACCTGCCGTGGCGAGGCTGAGATGCCCATCAGCCTTACCTTGTTTATCGCCTATACCACGATATTCTTTAGGCCTCAGTCCAAAAAATCAGTCCGGCAACCAGGCCTGACGCCATAGATCGAGATTAACGCCCTCAAGCATCCACTGGCTTCGCACCGTTCCTCGCAAAGCGTCACCCATGGCCTCGCTAGCCTCACGATCGGCAAGATGCATGCGTATCGCTTCTATCCAATCCTTGTATCGATTCTTGACGCGGGTGACAGGTAGGTCACCTTCATAGCAACGCAGATCGCTACATATGACCGGGTATCCGCAAATCCCGTACTCAAGCAGCCGCAGGTTGCTCTTGCATTCATTAAAGAGATTCTGCTCAACCGGAGCCAGAGCCAGATCGAGGTTTAGTCGCGCCAAAGCCATTGGATACTGTGTGATTGGCACACCCGGATGATACTCATGGATGTAGGGCCTCATCCTCTCCGGACACATACCAAAAAACACCCACTCCACCTCATCGGCAAGCGCTTTGACGACATCCTCAATCATCTCCAGATCACCGGTATGGCTGGCGCCCCCTGCCCAGCCAACCCGTGGCTTTGTACCAGTACGTCTGCGACTCTCGGGAAGATTCTCGCCCCACCAAAGCGGATCAAGCGTGTTGTGTCTGACCCTGATGTCGTGATGAAAATCATTAAAAGCATCTGCGATTGCTTCTGTGGACACCACAAAACGATCTACGTAGGACAGCCCTCGCCTCAGGGACTTGACGATATCCTTGGGCATATGATCCCTATGAACACTTTTCAGCGGCAGATTCGGCAGATAGTCGTCCAGCTCGTATACCTTGAAGGCCCTGGAAAAAGCGCGCATACGGCGCATCGCCTCCAACCTTTCGTTGGCTATCTGCCGCTGCATGACAACCACATCAGGATCGTAACGCTCTAGATCGGTGACATGCATCAAACCACGGGATAGAGCACCATCAATCAAACCGGCCGTTTTCAATGCACTGAAGGGTTGAATCATGCGGTACTGGCCACAGCCCGTCTCATCAGCATGATGCGCCAGGACAACAGGTACCGGATGAAAAGCATTCAAGGGCCGCCAGGAAATCTGGGGATCTGCTAACTTGAAGCCGCCAGGCTTGGCCAGCGAGAAATTGGGATTATACGCAGGGTCACGTGCCAGACGCGGCAGCCAGCGACTATATAGCTCATCCTCAATATCTCTTGGGATCGCTCTTTTTTCAACACCATGAAGTAACGTAGCGCGTGGAGTCCAAACCAGCAGATGCCCGCTATCGGCAATACGCAGGCAAAGATCGATATTGGCCCCCTGATCAGCAAAGTGCTGCGCGTCCATACCGCCCACATCAATATACAGAGACTTGCGCACCAGCAGGCAGCTGTCGGCAACGGCACCGACATTCTGATCAACCTGCAATCGTTGCATGTATCCGGGAGCATCCAGTGGCTCGCCAAGGAAAACAGCGCCCGCGGGTCCTTCCAGACCTAGAATCAAGCCAGCATGGGTAATCAGACCTTCGGAATTTACCGTACGCGCACCCACGACGCCGACTTCTGGTCTTTGACCGTGGTTCATAAGTGAATCAAGCCAATTCGCGTCAATCACCGCCACATCCGAGCGCAGCAGCAACAGGTAGTCTCCGCCTGCATTTAGTGCCGCCTGGTTACAGGCCTCGCTATGACTCAAGCGTTCGGGGGAGCGCATCACCTTAATTTTTTCGCTACCCATGTGCTCCACCGCCTTCAACCACTCGACTGTTGCGGGCTTCTGACTCTGATTATCAATCAACAGGATCTCGTAGTCGGAATAATCGGTGTTTTCGAGAACACTCATGACACAGCGCTGAGCCATCGCCAGATCGTCGTTTACAACAATTACCACCGACACCAACGGCCGCTCAGGATGCCCATAATCAATTCTGTACTGACCGGGAATTACGCTGTCCAGTTGCGCTTTTGAATATCCGCGGGCATGAAGATGCGCGATTATGGCTGCACGCTCATGCGGACTGTCGCGCAAGGTTGGCGCTGCCGCAATGACCAGAGGTTCGGAGATATGGCCCAGGCCGCTGACACCCTCCTGGCTTACCAGTCGAAGAATCAGATCCAGCTCCATGGCCTCGCCCATCTGAGGGTCAAAGCCATCAAGATTGACAAGGTGAGCCCGATTAAACAGCCAGTGCTGCGCAATCCCGCACGGGAAGCTGAGTAGGTAATCAAGATTGAAGTCTGGTCGCAGAGCAGCACCAAAGTCGCCATCGTCCTGACGATAGAGTGCATCACAGTAGATGGCCCGGCACTGAGGGTCCGCCATTAGCTCCAACGAGGCTATCTGCAGGCCGCTGGCAGTCAGTTCGTCACCCGCACGGATCAGCATAACCCAGTCACTGCTGTCGGCAGCAAGCAGCTGGTTGAGTGATGCGACCCAGTTATCCGCTTCGACCTCAACAGAGATGTTCGAGTGATCTTCCTGGGTGGATGAGGTGCTCAGTACCATTGGACTGATATTATTCACCGCGTCGAAACCCTGTATCGAAACAAGGCTTCGAGTCAGCGCGTTACTGTCACCATCCAGATCAAGGATCACCACTTTCAACTGCGCCGCGTGAGCCTCTTGCTCCTCAACGTACTCGGCGATCAGGCGCTGCTGCACTGGGGTAAGGGTTCTAGCGGAGAGCCAGTTGCGCACCGATGCAGGTGCACCCTTGGTAACAACCCCAAGCTTGCGTAGCTGCGCCAAACGCCCCTGACGCACCTGCTCGCTGCCCAAATCAGGGTGACGGCGATAGATTTCCTGGTAGAGGTCGGCGTAGTTCTTAGAGGCCTGATCGGATCTCCGTTCAACAGTCTCATCAGCCGCGCGCATTCTGACTTCAACTGTGGTGGACGGCAGATGCACGAACTCCGAGCGTGTCGCAAGGCGCAAAAGAAAATCCCAATCCTCCAGCCCTGATAAGGATTCATCAAAGTCGCCAGCCGCTATCGCAAGACCTTTTGAGCAGGCAAAAGTATTAACCGGTATGTAGTTGTCGACAAAGAACCGTTCTTTTGAGTAGGTATCGTGACTATAGCGATGGTCCCGGGCCAACTCGATACGGGAGTCCTGTTCCAGTTTCTCGGTAATAAACACCGCATCGGTGTACACAACGGCGTCAGGATGACTTTCAAGGGCGGTAGCAAGCGACTGGAGATGGTCAGGCAGGAAAATGTCATCATCATCCAGGTAAGCAATATAGCGACCCTTGGCCAACCGCAACGCTGCATTACGAGCGGCAGCAGGACCTCTATTGGCACCCTGGCGCAAGTAAGTCAGAGGGAAATCAAAACCATCAAGCAACGATTCGACTGGATCACCGTGATCGTTGACCAGGATGACCTCGAAATCGTGCAGCGTTTGTGTAGCAATACTACGTAATGCATCCAGCAGCATGGCTGGTCGGTTGAATGTGGTGAGGACGATAGAGAATAGAGCCTGCTGATCAATTGCAGCCAGTACCTCAAGCCGCTTGCATAGCTGAACAACTTGCAATCCCAAAGACGAGGCTTGTTCATCTGGATACAAAGCGAGGCGCCGACGAAGATGTGCGGCAACGGCGAGCTCACAACCTCGCAGCTTAATCTCCGCACCACGCTCAAAAACCCCCTCGACTATGCGTATATGGTCAGAAAGCGGGGCATTGGAAGAGTAGAACTCAGTTGAAAGCTGCGCGGAGTGAGTTCGATAGGTGACCCCAGGCTCGCTCAGAAAGATAAAATCAGGATGCTTCTCTGCCACCTGCACCATCGAAAGCCAGTCACCAGCGCCATTAAGCTTGGGATCTCTGCGCCAAACCTGCAGAAAGGGCTCTCTCTGAATTAGCGTAGCAGACGGTGGAATGTAGCTGTCATGAATCAACAGATCAGCGACCTCGTTGCGGCCACCAATATAGTCCTGGTTCTTGTAGCCCGGATGCCTGGGCACGGCGAGTCCACGTCCTTGCTCATTGACCCAGCGGATCGACGTATAACCAACAACTACATGAGGATTTTCTAGCATGCGGGGCATCAGGCTAGACAGGTAACCAGGGTTGTAATAATCGTCAGCCATCAGAAGCGACAAGTAGCGCCCCTGAGCGATCTGAATACCGTTGAGCACATTGTAGCTGGGGCCCACATTTCGTGAGTTCCGGAGGTAACGCACACGCGGTTCATTCGCAAACGAGCGCAAAACCTCAGTAGTGTTGTCGCTTGATGCGTTATCGAGCACGAGAATCTCGATATTTTCATAGCCCTGGTCTAGTACCGATGAGATGGTTTGCTTCAGAAACCGACCATAGTTATAGGCAGGAATGATGACACTGAGTAAAGGTCTATTATCACGAACTAAAGCGGCATCACCTGCAATCGCAGCCGTCAGGGCAGTAACCCAGAAATCACTGGAATAGGGATAGCTGCTTTTGCTGACCAGAAAAGCTTGTAGTGTTTCACCGGCGGCTTGCACTCGCTTGTTACAGAAATCCTGCAGCGAAGATTGACCAGGGCGATCATGCGCCTCGATATAGCTCCCTTGGGGGACCCACTCAGGTACCGACCAGTTACCTAGATGCACCGGCACTCGCCCAGCTTCTAGACATTCACACCATTGCTGCGGGAGCAAGCCGGGCAACTCGGGCTCATCATCACAAAGCAGCCATTCATGAGTACTGGCGCGAGATACCGGCAGGGTAAGGGGCTGGTTAAGGGAAACCAAGCGGCCATCGGTGAATGGTTCGCCGAGGGGAAGAAAAATACGTGCAAAAGAAGTCTCATGCTCTGGGGCCAGGCGTACCTGTCCGCCTCGCAGCAGCAGGTAACGATTAACTTGCGCATTCAGACCGCTCAACAGTTCCCCGGAAGAATTGCATAGCACTAATAGCAGAGCGTCATGGTCAACATCATCACGGTGCAAAACCGGCTCGAAGATCAACCCATTGGCGTCGGCATAAGCTTTGAGCTGTTGCCAAGGCAGTTGATGCATCAATGCATGCAAGAACGCATCACCGAGAACAAAAGGCTGCTCCGGATCATCATATGTGATGCCAGCGATCCCAACTCTCCATTGCCTGCCGAGGCACCGACCTCCGACCCCAAAATCACGCTCCATCATACCCACATTCCTTCTTTTGTCCCTTGGACAGACATTCCTGCGAGTGGCATTGCCACATGCAGGCTGTCTTCAGTCAAAAAACACCAATACTATTCAGGCGAGAGTTGCAAACAGGCAGTTGCTCACGAGAGCGCATGAAAAGTCAGCAGATCACGGAACAAACAACCATGCTCTACCCCCTTTTCCCGCAGGTGCCTCTCTGCATACTCACGCCCCGCGTATGTCGAGATAAAAACGTACACGCCCTCACGCCGCAGCCTTTCCAGAGCGTCCGAGCGCACCACCGACACACCACAAAAACGCTCTGCCTGAAGATACTCATCAACTACAGCTACCAGCTCGCTGCCCGGTCGCAGCTCACTGATTGCGCGACTCAGACGAACACCATGTGTATTGGCTCCCCAAAAAGCGAAGCGCAACGGCACCCCGCCAGGAGGCAATAGCCGCTCCAGAGCATGCGTCATCATGTGATTGTACTGACTGGGATCACGACTTTCGTAGAATGCACTGATTTCGGCCCACGGCGCCCATCGCTCGCGGGCGCGCGCGATCTGAATGGCAGCTGCGCCAAGTATCATTCTCTTGGTTTCCTCGAGATCCGGAACGCCAGGGTTCCAGTCAATCTGGGCAAAGGTTTCACGCGTGTGAATATTCACATATCGATCCAGCCACGCGAAGCGGTCGCTGATATTGTGAGCCACAACGATGGTAGGAATTCCCATTGCGATACACGGAGCAGCGCAATGTAGCCGGCTAGTCACGACAAGAGCGCCCTCGTCGGCGTAGCGCCTGCATAATTCACGCGCCAAAGCGTCCAGGCGATCAGCCTCCTTCTGATCGGAGGGAATGCGTTCATATGGGTATACGTGCGTCAGATGCTCCGCGTTGTCTAGAAGCTCTCGAGGCATATGCTCCAACACTTCCTCCGGCACATCGACCAAAAACACTTTGCCATTTACCGGGGCACACTTGCGGCGAGGAAAAGCAATAGTCAGACAACCGGAAAGGAAGGCAGCTACGCCACGCGATCGAAACATCTGCATGACCCGTTCGTCTCGAGTGCCTATAGGCTCATGGCGGCGAAAATGATCAAGATCTGCAGGATCATCGACATCGCTAGAGAGCCCAAAACTGAAGTAGACCGGAATGATGTATGGCGATAGCGGCAGTGGGCTCTGCGCATTACCCAAAGTGAAGTAGCCACACATCGGCATGAGAATGTAGCCGTGGCGTCCGTCATAATCCTGGAATTCATATCGGTTCAGTCGCACGACCTGATCGGGCGTAATACCCATAAAATCGTATAGGTGTTCGACAGCATGGGTCTGAATATCATCCCCCAGGTTGCTGCGGCTACCAGCCGTAAGGTGGCCAAAGGTCATGACGTTTGTGATGAGGCCATATTTCATGGCCATTGGTGCGGCCATTTTACGAGGCGTCATCAAACGAGCGCCTCCCATTGAGAAATAACCTTCGAGTGCTTTTGTGGATGCATGAAAACGTAGTTGGTTTGTACCGTCTCTTCAGTTACGCCGGGGCAGGCTTGAAGTCTTCCATCCTCGCGAAAAACCCAGGCTTGATAGCCGTACCTGCCAAGCAGCGCAAAAACATCATTAGGGTGATAACCGAACGCCTTTGACCACTTGCGAAGCAGTTCTACCAAGATAATGGGAGTGCCATTCAAGGTCTTCTCTGCGCCTTCGACCACCATAAGCTCTGCACCTTCCACATCAATTTTCAGCAAGGAGGGAGCTATGTTGTGGGTGGCGCAAAAGACATCAATGGTTGTGGTTTGGCATGCCACGTTCTGAATAGACGTTCTGCCTCTATCTTGCCCTGTCAACTTCAGAGAGGTCGCGCCGGAAACGTCGGGAGCGAATAGAAAATCCAGCTCGTCCACCTTATTGAAAACCCCCATGCAAACCGCCTGGATGTTATCCAATTGATTCAGGCGGATGTTTTTCTCCATGACCTCCACCGTGGATGGAATCGGCTCAAAAGCGAAAATCCTTGAGGAAGGGCAGTTACGCCCCAACACCAGAGAATACCAACCAAGATTTGCGCCAATATCGAGGAACACATCGCCATCAGTAAAGACTGACTTGAGAAAATTGGTTTCATCAAGCTCGTAGTTTCCAAAATCCAGCAGCGTGTAGGGTGTTGCGTGCATATCCACGTCATCGATCAACATCGAGATGCCATGGGAAGCCGAACTGATCGCAACCCCTTGAGCCGTTATACGAATTTCCTCTACATCAGTACCAGCAAGAAAACGTGGGTAGTCGAACAAGCCTGCATGCTGACCGTTGATGTATTCAGCGTACTGGAACTTGTCGATTTCGCCTGTCTTGAACTTCTCCCTGGCGAGTTCTAGACGATTCTGCTGGGTGGTTTCCATGTCGAGTTTCCGTTCAGTTCTGAGTGAAGTAACGCAGGGTTCGCTCGAATCCCGCTTCAGGTTGGGTGGTCGGCCGCCATCCCAGTAGCTCTATTTTTGCAAGATCAAAATGCCCTCCCGCCCGGAACAGCGCCTGCCGATCTAACGTCGCCGGCTGGCAAGCCACCTCAAGATCCGGCGTAGGCGAGAGTCTTGCGATAAGCCGAGCCAATTCGAGGATGGTAGTTTCCTGATCCATGCCAATGTTGTAGGCGTTCCCGGCCTCCCCCCGCAGCAATAACATCAAGAAGGCCACCGTGGCATCGGCCACGTAGCAAAAGGGCCTACTGCCAGAGCCGTCACTGTTGAGCACAATAGGCCGCCCATTCAGGGCGTCAGCAATGAAATCCGCAAAAGATCGTCCATCGTCAAGTGCAATGCCTGGACCGTAGGTGTGTGAGATACGCGCAATAACCGTGGCCACCCCATACTGGCGATGATAATCAGCACAAAGAGTCTCAGCCATGCGCTTGCTTTCACCGTAGCACGCGGAGATATCCAGGGGGTCCAGGCCACCGAACCCGGTCTCAGTGATGGCGTTAACACTTTGTCCATGGCCATAGACCGCGCCGCTACTCATGAAGAGCAGGCGTGATCCGTATAACCTGGCTAGGTCAAGCAGATTGAGTACACCCTGCACATTGGCACGCGCAGTACCAACAGGATCCGCAAGATAGTGTTTTGGACTCCCGGCACCGGCAGCATGGACAATAAAGTCGATCCTCTCGAAACCCGGTAGCTGATCGCAAACATCCTGAATGATCGGACGAAACCAACATTGACCCATCAGATGGGGGAAACGCGAGGACAGCTTATTCCTGTCCCGAGCCAGAGCATGAATCACTACCGGGCGCTCAGGCCAGCGCTCACTAAGGGAAGCGAAGAACTCTATTAGGTAGGCGGCCAGGAAACTCGTGGCACCAGCAATTAGTACATGGCTACCAGCGAAACAATGCCACTTTTCAGGCCGGGAAAAAATAACCTCCAAGTCTTCAGCGATGACAGTATGGCGACATGGCTTTTCCTTTAAAGATGCCATCTCAAGCTTGCCTCGCCAATAAGCCCATTACCTCTCCCTGAGTCCAGCCTATGTCTACTGGCAGATGCAGGACATCCACTACCACCAGACCGAGGCTTTCCAGCAGCACCCGCATGGATGATTCAGTAAAAAAATTAACATGCTCGTGCCAGTGACGCTTACAGGTCGCCAACTGCAAGCTACCCGGATGCGCACGCAACAGTGCTTCGTGAGGAACTTCCACGTAGATTAAAGAACCAGTCCCCAAAGCCGGAAGCATCTGTTTAACAAAATCAAGCGGATAAGGAACATGCTCCAGCACCTGGCTGCAAGTTACCAAATCGTAATGGCACTGCCTGATACGCTCTAGGTCTGCACGTTCTGCACCTGGCACGAGCTCAACACCGGAAATGTCGTGGATGTGCAGCAGTTGGTTATGTTCACGGAACAGGCTGTTAATGCCGCTATCGCCACCGAAGTCCAGTACTGCGGGAGCTTCTGGCAGATAAGGCGCGAGCCAGGCTTCCACTTCGCACAAATAGTTAGCACGTTGATGGTAATGGGGCGGCACATTAGCGTAACCCGGCTCAAAACGAATACGCTGCTCGTTATAAAGCTCGTCACGGTAGTTGCGATAGAGAGCTTCCATTTGCTCGTCGGTAAAGCGGTAATCAAGAAAAAGGGCTCCACAGTTCTGACATTGCAGCGAGTTACACAGGGTATAGGCCATCCCTTGACGCAAATCACGCAGTCCCCAGTCCTCTGTAATCTCGACTGGCTCGTGACCAAAAACACGCAGCGCTACAAAGGGCATCAACACCGCTGGAGACTTTTCCAGATTTCCGCCACCACAACAAATACAGTGACGAGCAATCAGTTCGCGACTCACCATGCGCTGCGCCCTCCATCGATGATCAAGTTGGAGCCGTTCATGTAGGACGACGCGTCAGAGCACAGAAAGGCAATCGCGCCACGATACTCACCCTCGTCAGCCATGCGACCAAGCGGAATCAGCTGCGCCAGCTTGGCGACAAACACGTCGTTCTGCCCAGCGTAGACACCGCCCGGCGATAGCGCATTGCAGCGTACGCCCTGTTCGCACCAATAGGTCGCCAGATACTTGGTCAAACCGATCAGTCCGTGCTTTACCACTGAATAAGTGACCGGCTTGACCGGTTGGTTATCCGGCTCCAGACCTTCCTTACGATACAAGCGTTGGTCCGGCGCGATAACACCGAGATCAGAGGCAATATTGATGATCACCCCGCTACCCTGCCGCGCCATCTGAGGACCAAATACCTTTGCACAGTTGAAGGCGCCACCCAGCCCGACATCCAGATCCAGGCGCCACTGTTCCCAAGGAAAATGCTCCAACCGGGAGAAATCCTCCCCCCCCGCGTTTTCCACTTTAGGATTGCGCGCAGCATTATTGATCAGGATATCCACCCGGCCGTGATGCGCCTGCAACTGCTCATGTGCTGAGCGCAGCGCGTCAACATCAGTAATGTCTGCGACCAGCGTCAGCGCCTTGCACCCCGTTTCAGCCTCAAGCCTAGCGGCGTTTTTGGCCAGCTCTGCAGCATTGATGTCGAGCAGCACGGGTAAGCCACCCAGGGCGGCGATGGTGGCTGCATGCTGATAGCCCAGTAATCCTGCTCCGCCGGTAATCACCGCAACCCTGTCATCCAGGCGAAATAGCGTTTCAACGCTGGCCATGGATGTTCACCTCACTCAATTGCACCTCACAACCCTCACGCAGCGAACGCCGTGCCGCCAGTGCCAAGCGCAGGCTCTGCACCCCCGCCATCAAATCGACCACCGGCTGTTTGCCGTTACTCAGGCAGTCGAGGAAATGCCTTGTCTGATCGAGGAACATGTCATTGCGGTTGAAGTCGGCAAAATCGTCCTGCTCGCAAAGCTCGCCCACGACGTCGTAGACACACAAGCGATTGGCAATCAGGTCCATTTCGGCACACCCGGCATCACCTACGATTCTGAATTTGCGCGACGGAGGGCGTTGCACAAAATCCTGATGTAGCAGGAGAGGAAAAAAACCACGCTCGCTCTCAAATCTCATTAACGAAGAGGCGCTATCCTCAACATCAATCTCCAGGCCGCTCAGATGCCCGCCATGGGTCGAGAGGCTGCGAGGCAAACCGAAATACCAGTAGATCAGATCCATTTCATGAATCTGGGACAAAATCACGCCGCCACCCTGATCAGCGCGCGCGGCATACATCTGCCGATAATCCTCGTAGCGGTGCCAATTGGGCAGATACTCGCCAATTTCAGAGCGGACACTGACGAGCCGTCCAAAGAAGCCATCTTCAAGCAAGGTCTTCAGCCGCTGTAGCCCAGGGTGAAAACGGAAGTTATAGCCTACATGGAACAGCAGCTTACGACTCTCCACCTCGGCAAGCAGCTCATCCAGGCCAGTCAAATCGCTGGCCAACGGCTTTTCCATGAAGACTGGAACGCCGGCCCGCGCGCACTCCAGTGCTACCGGCACGTGCAGCGCATTTGGGTTGCATATGAAAACCGCCGCTGGTTTATGCGCAAGTGCATCGGCTAGCTCGTGATGTACCTGGATGGCGTAATCCTTTTCCAGATCCGCACCCTCATCGACTGTCAGATTATCCCGGAGCTTGATGCGCTGCCCCCGGACACGATAGGCATGGACCTCCAGGGCGTCACCCAGCAACAAACGCAAGTTGCGTAGATGGCGCTGGCCAATGCCTCCGAGCCCACAGAACAGAATCTTCACGATAACTCTCTCTTTTTGTTGTTCATGTCGCGGCCGCGTAACCACTGCGCTGCCAGGCTTGCCATTTCAGCAAGCCAGCGCGCCTCATCGCCCGGCTCGCCGCGTGCAACCTGAAGCACAAAGTCACCGCGATAGTCATATTTGATCAACTGCTGGCGCAGGCTGCGAAAGTCCGTATCGCCTTGGCCCAGCTCGACGGTACCCGCACCGTACTGACGATCCTTTATATGCACACTACCCACCCGTGTGCCATAGGCCGCAAATTCATCTTCAGGCTGATACCCGAGCGCAGCACTGTTACCTGCGTCGTAATTGACTCGAACCAGGGGATGCTCAAGGGCTGAAAGCAACTGTTGAAATGCGTCAGGACCGAGGTCAGTCTCAAGGTGCAGTTCCACCCCATGGCGCTCGGCGCTTGGCAACACCTGGCGCAACGCAGCGATAACCTGAGTGCGCTCCGCCTCATTGCGGATACTCGAGGCATCGACAAAGGGCAACACCACACGTCCTACCCCTAGCTCACCGCAAACCCCGATCAGCCATTCCAGACGCGCGAGCAAGGAGGCGCGCTCTTGATGGCTGCTGCGCAACAGCGGGCAATCCATAAAATAATCCGCACACACTGATACCACGGCAATACCATGCTGCTTGAGCAAGCCCGTGAGTTCTCGACGTCCGGTTTCGGTTTCTATCGGGTTCGCGCCCTCTCCGTAGAGATCATAGATCCATTCGATCCCGCGAAGTCCGATCTGCGCCGCACGTTCGATTTCCAAGCGCCAATGGCGTCGCGGGAAGGATTGAAAGCGACCCTCTTCTGGCTCGCTGAGACGACCTTGCATGGTATACAGGCCGCCCTTGGCATAGGCTGTCATAGAGTCGCTCATATCACTCCTCTACCAGCGGGATAAGCATATTGGCGCGCAGCTCATCGCGCTCCAGAAAAGGGAAAAGGTCTTCCAGAGGGCTGGAAGTCATGACGCCGTTCCTTCCTATTTGCGAGGTTATGCGCGGGCCAATTGCCTGATCAGACTCGACCATCACCTCACATACCACAGGCCCTTCAAGGGCCAGCGCCTGCTCTATGGTCAAGCGCAAATCACCGGTTCCATCTACCCGCATAGTTGGCAGGCCAAAAGCCGCCGCCAACGCTGAAATGTCCGGCAAAGTCAGACCAGAGGTTGGATCACAGCCTATGATCTGCTTGAAATAGCCCCCCTGAGATGCACGAATTGACGCATAACCGTTGTTGTTAAGCACAAAATACTTGATCGGTAAATTCAGACGCCGGACGACTTCCAGCTCCTGGATATTCATCACAAAGCCGCCATCACCATCGACCGATACCGTACGGCACTTGCCACCGCCCAGACAGCCACCGATAGAAGCAGGCAAACCGTAGCCCATGGAGCCAAGCCCCCCTGTGGCAACCGCTCGCTGTCCGCGCTTGAGGCGCAGCGCCAGCCAGAACGTGTCCAGTGCCGCCCCTGAGCTGCCGGGGATAACCTGGTCTCCCTCGGACAGTAGCTCAGACAGCACCTCGGTAAATACGTAAGTATTGACGTACTCACCTGCCTTTCGGTACTCCTCCAGCACTACCGGATAAGCCTCCTTCCAGGCAGCACAGCGTAAACGCCAGGACTCACATTCCAGAAACCTTCCAGCACTGGCCTGTTGCAATTGCTGAATAAAATCCTTCGCATCACAAACAAAGCTTTCGTCCGGCATGTCACCCAGTTTGGCTATCTCGGCTGGATCCACGTCAACCACTACGATTTCTGCCCCACGGGCAAAGTGCTTACGGTTAAATCCGGTAATGGAGAAGTCCATCCGACAGCCGATGGCAATAACCAGATCGGCGTTCTGCACCGAGAAATTAGGACCACGCGGCGCTACGGTGCCACAGCGTCCTGCGTAAAGTGGGTGATCGTGCTCCAACAGATCAGCGCCGATCCAGGTTGTCAGGGTCGGGATACGCAGACTTTCAATAAGCTTGCGAAGCTCTTCTTCAGCGCCAGCTGCATGGACGCCATTACCTACCAGGAGTACCGGACGCTCAGCGACCCCAAGTCGATCCATCAAACGTGAAAGTGCTGCTTCATCTAGCCCCTGCGGCAGCTCAGTCGGCTCCGGGACGAAGCCTTCCAACTGCTGGGGATCGATCTCGGTTGCCTGCACATCCAGCGGTACGTCAATCCACGCCGGGCCCTTGCGTCCACTGAGCATCAGATACAGCGCCTTTTCCAGTTCATAGCGCACCCGTTCGGGATCCAGCAGGCATACTGCGTATTTACTCAACGGACCAGCGACACTGACGATGTCGAGTTCCTGGGTACCCAACTGGCGAAGGCCACTGTCGGCCTTCAGATCGGCACGCTTTACTTGTCCAGAAACAAAGAGCGTCGGGGTCGACTCGAACCAGGCTCCTGCCAGACCCGTCATGGCATTGGTTGCGCCCGGTCCGGACGTCACCAAGCACACTCCAATACCACCAGAGGTGCGCGCGTAGCCTTCGGCCGCGATAGCAGCGCCTTGCTCGTGCAGCATGCTGACTGCGGTCAGTGCTGGCTGACGGTAAAGCGCATTATTCAAATGCATCGCGCCACCGCCAGGCAGAAAGAAAACATGCTCCACGCCCTGTTTGGCAATGAACTCAAAAATAAAATCGGCAACACGCATGGGTTTACTCACAGCAGAATTCAAGTGGGAAGGCGGTCTTCAGGCACGGCATACAGCACGAGATCCCAGCCATCACTAACGTGAGGACAGAGGCTGTAGTGATAACTATCGTAGTAACCATTTAACTGCAGCAGAATTCGCCAGAGGTGATTTTGTTCGTGATAAACGCTGACTGCGATTAACGGCTTATGCTCCATGATCATTGTTCTGCCGCCGGCAAGGCATTGAGGCTCCAGGCCTTCGATGTCTATCTTGATGAAAGTAGGCACCAAACCACCGACTGCGAGTTCGTCAAGTGTGGTCATTGGAACCCGCTCATCACCCATACCTACGCGCGATGACGGACCGTTGGCGGCCTCTATCAATACGTCGCCAACGCAATCACCAATCGCCAGGCGGTGAGCCTGTACTGAGATCTTTGCAACTTTCCGTACAGATGCCTCTAGCTGCGCAAAATTCTGCGCCGCCGGCTCAAAGCAGTGATATTCCGAATAGTCCCGGCCGCTAGCCAGATAACTTTCCAGCGTATCGCCATTAAAGGCCCCCAAATCAAACACTACCTCTGCCAAGCTGTTGTTACTGAAACGGGCATCGAAGTAAATCTGCAGTGGAGAGGAAACTGGTAGCAAGTCGTGGTTTAGATGCAGCCGCCACTCGACATGATCGACGTAGAGTTTTCGCGAAGCCTCATCCCCAAGCAAATTAAACGCCTGCTTGATTGCTTCTGTTTCGGGCAGCACATGTTCCGGTAAATCCATAGAGTAATGAGGTAGCAAGTATTGCGGATAGCGCCAGGCTAAATGCCCAAACAGCGCTATACGGTCGAAACCCAATTCGACAAGGGGCTGGAGCCTGTCTGACATGACATCATGAATATGGCCGCTCCAAATGGTGCAAATTACCGACGGCAATTCACCTTCCCATGTCTCAACCAATTGGGCTGGGCTGACGACCGGGACGAAATCAATATGAGTCCCCCAAAGATTCGGATTGTTATCCATAAACGCGCAGGGAACGAAACCCAGCTCCTTGAGGGTAGCTAGTGCTTTACGGCCGAGCTGGCTTGCTCCGAATAGAACAAAGGGACCGTCAAGCCCTCCGGTGAGCCGGTCCAGAGTACTAGCCTGGCGCTCACGCACGGATTCCAGAGACTCGCTAAGCAGGAAATCCAGTCGCCGAGTGAGGTTTTCTGTATTCATAGTGTGCATCTCATAATGATTGCAAGTACGCCAGCGCGGCCCAAAAACCGGCACCATGATCCTTGTGCCCTTGCCACACCTCAGGAATAAAACTGGCACCGCCAACTCTGACCTGCGCCCAGGTCGCAGGCCAGTCCACGTCACCCGTGCCCATCAGCACGCCTTCGCCATTGGTACCCTTGGCGTCGGCCACATGCAGGTGTGCAGACAGAGGCAGTAGCAAGCGCAGCGCTTCCTGAAAGTCCAGGCCGAAGTGAAAGCAGGTCATCTGCAGATGGGACAGATCCAGACACAGACGCAGACCAAAGGCCTCAGCCTTCTGAGCCAACTCGTCTGGCATCATGAATATGTTCTGATGACGCTGACCACCGAAGTGCCAGGGAAAAGGCGCCATATTCTGCGGGATCAGTTCGGTAGGACCAAAGTCAATCTGAGCGCAGGAGTCGCGAAAGCGCGCGTAGAGCGTCTCTCGCTGCTCGACAGGCAGAGGCGCATCGGCAGAAAAACCACCAATGTTAGCCACAATCAATTGTGCATCCGCCTGCGGGAAAAAAACGGCAATACGTTGTGTGGCATCTACCACACGCTGCAGGTTGACAATGGAGCGCTGTCGATAGGCTTCATCGTCGGCCACCAGGTCAAGCAGTTCACTGTTCTCGAATAGTTCGGGCGCATGCACGACCAGGCGGTTACACGTCACGGTTCTGAGATATGGCTCGGGATCGACAGACAAATCGCGATAGGACAGATGGAACTCAAACAAGTCAGGTGAGATGCGCGCGTGATACTGCAAGAAATCGTGGTAGCGCACGGGCACGCCCCAACGTATCGGCAAGTCAAAATCCAGTTTCTCCTGCCCTGCACCAGCAATATCGCTCTCGAACAAAAAGTCGCCCTGTTCAATATCACGGCTGGCCGTGCGCTCCAGCAAATCTGCCAGCCGATAGGGAGCCAATCCCTGACCAGGGCTGGCAATGCGCAGTTTGTCCTGGGTAAACACCTCCCCGGCGTTGATCGCGGTTGCAGCTATCACGCTCTTACCGAGATTCTCGCGATTAAGCAGCTCTCCCTGACTAACCTGGCGCTGCATACCTTGGCAGGGCAGCGCCTTTTCCAGCTGACGCACGCCGTCTACCAGTTGTTTGAACTCGGTTGGCTCAAGACTTGCCAGGTGATCCGGTCCTTCCATATTGCGGTCAAGCGTGATGTGTCGCTCAATCAACTTGGCACCCAATGCGACAGCAGCAAAGGAAATGGCAATGCCTCGCTCATGGCCGGAGTAGCCGATCAAGCCGTGCAGTTCACGCAAGCGGCCAATGTAATTGAGCTGAATATCCGTCTCGGGCGCCGGGTAAGCGCTGTTACAGTGCAGCAAGGCGAAAGGCACCTGCAGTGCACGCAATTGCTCAATCGCAGCCACTACTTCATGCTCATAGGACATGCCCGTGGACAGTATCATTGGCTTGCCCAAGGTTGCCGCCTTGGCGATAAGATAGGGATTGCACAGGTCTGCCGAAGCCATCTTGACGGCGGGTAGATCAAAGTCGGCAAGGGCATCCACACTGGCCTCATCCCAAGGCGTGCAGAGGTAAAGAATACCTTGGCTGGAGCAGTATTCGCGGAGCTCACGGTGCTCCTCCAGAGTCAGTTCAACCTTGTCCAGCAAGTCCTGAATGTACTCGACACCCAGGTCTTCAGCACGGGAGCCATCCGCCTTGCTGCGGTAGAGAGCAGCTCGGTTGCGCAGTTGGAACTTGACGCAGTCGGCCCCAGCGGTAATTGCTGCGTCGACCAACTCTTTAGCCAACGGCAAAGAGCCATTGTGATTATTGCCCACCTCGGCGATGACAAAAATGCGCTCGCCACCGACCGGAAAACCACCGATATTCATCGTTATGGGAGTCATTGTATTTTCGTTCGCCATGAAGTCACGCCACTCGATTCAAATCGGAAATTCGTCGTAGTACATCCCAGCTCCCCTACGGCGCGTATAACTGCCTGGCGATACTGCGGTTGTACGTAAAAGAGAAAGAACCCTCCGGCTCCCGCGCCCAGCAACTTGCCCCCGAGAGCACCGGCAGATTGGGCCTTGGCGTAAATATCGTCGAGCTTGGCATCGCTGATCGCCAGGGAAAACTGCTTTTTCAGCGTCCAGGCCTCATGCAGGCAAAGCCCGAAATCATGGAGTTCGCAGCGAATGAGATGTCGATGCATGCGACGGCAGAGCGTGACGCTCTCGCGCAGCAAATCAGTTTGCGCCAGCTCGGCCTCCATCTCTTTGCGCTGCATTTCATGCAGTTGACCCGAGTTGTGCACAAGCCCGGTATCGCAAAGCACCAGGCAGGCCTCCAGCTCGAAACGGGCGGCGTCCTCCAGGCGAATCGGGTGCACCAGATTGCGCTTGTTCTCGAATTCGATCAGGTTGAAGCCGCCGAAGGCTGATGCATACTGGTCCTGCCAACCACCAGCGATACCAAAGCACAAACGCTCGGCCTGGAATGCCAGTTCGGCAATTTCGTAGGTATTCCAGCGATCCTGCCGCAGCTCGTTGAAAGCCGCGATGATGGCGGTAGTGGCTGCAGATGAACCGCCCAAACCGGATCCTACCGGAAAATCCGAGCGCAGATAGAGGTCGAAACCATAAGCAGGACGAATTACTGAAACGATAGTTCCAAGCAAGCTTTTATGCTCGCTCACAACCAACTGCGCCAAGCTGTCGTAATGCTCTTCGTGATCAATATCTTCAGAATAAATGTGCACACTGCCATCGACGCGCGGGACCAACGTTGCATGAGCGTATAGCCCTACCGTGCAGCTCAATACAGCAGCAGGATGGTCAACAAAAAAGTAGGTGAGATCTGCACCACCTCCACAAAAACTCATTCGCACCGGCGCCCTTGCTCTGGCTAAAACCGGCACTTCTGGGCTGGCGGTCATCTGTCGGGTATAGATCTCCCTGAGACAACCACTCGCATCCAGGCCAGGCAATGCGTTGTACCCGAGATCAAAGGTCTTCAGTAAATCCTCGCGCGTTGCACCAATCTCGACTGCCCGGAATTTTCGATTCATACAAGCAGTTACCGGCAGCTTGGTATCACCGCCCTGCAACAGATAGCGACGCACGTCGCCGTTGGTCACCACTCCAACCAGTCGCTGGTCAGACTCGACTACGAAAGCGATCTGTAAATCACCAGACTCAATACACTTGACCGCATCAAGAATCGACTGCTCAGACCCTACTGTCAGCATCTCCAAAAGTCGGCTCATCGCGGCAGACTCCATTGCTCTGATTCTGTGAAGGCTGCCAGCGAGGCTGGCGTGCCTATATCGACAAAGGGACCGCCGTAATGAATGGCAAACAACTGCTCGCGTTCGATGAGGCCCGGCAAAATATCCAGCTCCATCGAACAGGCGCGGGGGTGTTCGGCGGTCAGCGCGTCAGCGGTAAAGCAGTAGACGCCTGCATTGACCGGCCCTGCGCCATCCCTACCTTTCTCACGCAAGGCAAGAACCCGGCCATCAGTACTTATACAGAGGCTGCCGTAACGCTTACGCTCCGCAACGTCTGCAGCCAGAATCAGATTGTGAGTACCACCCTTAAGCAGTGAGAAGGCTTCGCTACTCAGATAGGTATCGGCATTGAGTACCAGATAGGGCTTATTAACCGGCCAGTGCTGCAGCGCATGCAACAAAGCTCCGCCGGTCCCCAGCGGCGACTCCTCAACCACAAGATGCAGACGCAAATCAGCTTCGCTAGCCAGGGACTCAAGCAGACCTTGCAACTGATCGGCCCGATGTCCGGCACAGAGCACGGCTTCGTGAATCCCGGCCGCCCTGAGCTCTTTCAATAACAGCAACAGAAAGGGCTCACCTCGAACATCTACAAGCGCTTTCTGCCCGCCCTTGGTCACCGAGTGCAGTCGTGTACCCAGGCCGCCACACAGGACATAGGCGCGCATCAGATGATTCTCGCGAAAAATGTTTCAATGCTGCTGGCAATATGCTCCAGGTGCTCCTCATCGAGGCCGGGCCATACACCCACCCAAAAAGTATCGCGCATGACCTTCTCGGTCACCGGCAACGCTCCAGAGACACGGAAATTGCGACCCTGCATGTAAGGCTGGCGGACCAGGTTACCAGCGAAAAGCAGTCGTGTGCCGACGCCCTGAGAATCAAGAAAACGGAGTAGATCGACGCGCTGATAACGCTCTCCATCGCGGAGCGTGAGGGGAAATCCGAACCAGGAAGGATCACTCTTGGGCGTGGCCTGGGGCAGAATCAGGTAATCGCTGCAAGCGCTCAGCCGCTCATGTAGCCAGGCAAAATTACGCTTGCGCGTTTTAATAAAATCGTCCAATCGGTCCATTTGCGCCAGCGCGCAGGCGGCCTGCATGTCGGTAATCTTCAGGTTGTAACCCAGATGGGCATAGGTGTACTTATGATCATATCCTTCGGGTAAATCGCCTTGTTGCCAGCCAAAACGCTTGCCACAGGTATTGTCCTCACCTGGAGGGCAGTAGCAGTCACGGCCCCAGTCCCTGAACGACTCCATGATCCTTTTGAGCAGAGGCTTGTCGGTGAAAACGGCTCCGCCCTCTCCCATGGTGATATGGTGCGCGGGATAAAAGCTCAAGGTACCTATATCCCCGAAAGAACCTACCATCCGACCATCATAGGTAGCGCCCAAGGCGTCACAGCAATCCTCAACCAACCACAAATCGTATTTGTCGCAAAGCGCCCGCACCACGCCCAGATCGAAGGGATTGCCCAAGGTATGAGCCAACATTATTGCTTTAGTACGCGGGGTTATGGCTGCCTCGATCAGGAGGGGGTCAATATTGCAGCTGACCAGGTCAACATCCACAAAAACCGGTACCGCACCGCACTGGATAATCGGATTGACCGTGGTCGGGAAGCCTGCCGCCACAGCTATGACCTCATCGCCGGGTACAATCGCCCTCTCGCCCAGCCGCGGAGAGGTTAATGCTGAAAACGCCAGCAAGTTGGCCGACGAGCCTGAGTTAGTGGTCAACACACAGCGCCGGCCAAGGTATTTAGCCAGCCGCTTTTCAAAAGCGTTATTGAAACGACCCGTAGTGAGCCAGCCATCCAAGGCGGCGTCAGTCATCATCTGCAGCTCACCGGCACCTATTACCTTGCCCGATACCGGTACCGTCGATGTCCCAGGTACGAATGGAGCGGGCGCCAAGCTGAGCTCCGCGTACTCCTTGACCTTAAGCGCAATCTCATCACGCAATTGCTGCTTGCGAGCCTCACTCATACGAATTCTCCCTGGTAAAGCGCTATCTGCTGCAGACAAAATGCGTGCATGTCCTCACCGTCTCTCCAGGCACGGTGCCAATCCAGCGTTTGTTGAAGGGCCATATCCAGCGACCAGCGCGTCTGCCAACCAAGAATCTGTTTGGCGCGTGAGGAGTCGAGCGCCAAAAGTCCCGCCTCATGCATCTGACCTTCCTCAGCACAACACCAGCGTACTTCACCCGCCGACCAATGCTCGGCCAAGCATGTTACGACTGACTCTACACTGGCTATACTCGCGGCATCCGGGCCGAAATTCCAGGCTGCCGCGCCGTTGAGGTCGTCCGTCAGCAAACGTTCCGCCAGCATCAGATAGCCAGCAAGCGGCTCCAACACGTGTTGCCAGGGCCGCGTTGCGCCGGGGTAACGTAGTACCAGCTCTTCGCCCGCATCCCAGGCACGCAGCACATCTGGCACCAAGCGCTCCGCAGCCCAATCGCCCCCACCTATCACGTTACCTGCGCGGGCTGTTGCAAGTGGCACACCCGAGGAAGAGAAAAAAGCGTCGCGGTAGCTCGCACATACCAATTCCACGCAAGCCTTGGAGTTACTGTAGGGGTCGAATCCACCCAGTCGATCATTTTCACGATAGGGCCACTGCCACTCCTGATTTTCGTAGCACTTATCGGTTGTCACAACGACGATGGCCTGCAGCGACTCGGTATGGCGCAATGCCTCCAGCAGATGCACGGTACCCATTACGTTGGTTGAATAGGTTTGCACCGGATCACGATATGAGGCACGAACAAGCGGCTGGGCCGCAAGATGAAAAACAATTTGCGGCGCAAATGCCAGCACCTCGTTCGCCAGAGCCTGCTGATCACGAATATCGGTAAAGCTGCCCTCCACACCACTTGCTAAACCTGCGGCCGTCCACAGCGAAGGTTCGCTCTCAGGTTCCAGGGCAATGCCATATACCTCAGCCCCGAGACTTCGTAGCCATATGGCGAGCCAGCCTCCCTTGAACCCGGTATGACCGGTCAACAATACTCGCCTACCTGCCCAGAACGCATTCACTCCCACAGGCGCCACTCCGCGTTGCCGCTGGCCCAACGCTCTTCCAGAAAATTGCGATCCCGCAGCGTATCCATTGGTTGCCAGAAGCCTTGGTGGAAATGGCACATCAACTCACCATCGCTGGCCAGTTGCCGCATGGGTTCGAACTCCCAAGTGGTGTTGTCATCGACGATATAATCGAGAGCCGCTGGTTCAATCACAAAAAAACCACCATTGATCCAGCCACCATCACCGAGCGGCTTCTCCTGAAAACCATTGACCTGGTTGCCCTGTATATCCAGCGCGCCAAACCGGCCCGGGGGCTGCACTGCGGTAACGGTCACAAGCTTGCCGTGCTCGCGATGAAACGCAATCAGTTCAGGGATATTAATGTTGGATACCCCATCGCCGTAGGTAAAGCAGAAACTCTCGTCACCCAGGTATTCACGCACTCGCTTGAGACGCCCGCCTGTACTGGACATCTCTCCGGTATCAACCAGTGTTACTCGCCAGGGTTCTGCATGTCGCTGATGAATATGCATGCGGTTCTCCACCATGTCGAAGGTCACATCCGACATGTGCAGAAAGTAGTTGGCGAAGTACTCCTTGATTACATACCCCTTGTAACCCAGACAGATAACGAAGTCGGTAATACCGTAATGCTGGTAAATTTTCATGATGTGCCAGATGATCGGCTTACCACCTACCTCAATCATTGGCTTGGGTTTGAGGTGCGACTCCTCGCTGATTCTGGTCCCAAGACCACCCGCCAGAATGACTGCCTTCATTATTTTTTCCTTGTTCTGAGGCTACTGATCGCCAATATCTTGGCATTGTGTCACCTTCAAAGCTCTATTCTCAGCTAGAGCAAGAACCTTGCCAATCTGGGTCATTCTGCTATCAGGACTACTGGCTGACAACAGGACGTTCGAACAAACTCCAATCAGTAGGATCCAATGGAACCATTTGCCCTCACCTCAAGCCTGTATCAAACTGGCTCTGAAACCGGCGATGGTTGGCTTGCGGAGATCAGCCGAACACTAGGAGCAGGCATGGGTTTACGATTCTTAGTCACCGGCGGCGCCGGCTTCGTAGGTTCCGCCGTTATACGTCACCTTATAGCGGACACCGTGCACGTCGTCGCAAATGTCGACAAGCTAACCTACGCTGGTAATCTTGATTCGCTTGCGGAAGTCGCCAGCAGTGATCGTTACAGCTTTCATAAGCTCGACATCTGCAATCAGGAATCGATGGCAAGGCTGCTTTCCGATTTCCAACCAGATATCGTTATGCACCTGGCCGCCGAGTCCCATGTGGATCGATCCATTGACGGCCCGGCTGCTTTTATTCAAACAAACATCGTTGGGACATACAGCCTGCTGGAGAGCGCCCGAGCCTACTGGCAGACATTGGATGGCTCTCGAAAAGCAAACTTCCGTTTCCACCATGTGTCCACCGATGAAGTGTATGGAGACCTTGAGGGAGCCGAATCGCTATTTACTGAAGAAACTCCTTACGCCCCAAGTTCTCCCTACTCTGCGACCAAAGCCAGTTCAGACCACCTAGTTCGAGCCTGGCAGCGTACGTATGGGTTACCTGTCGTCATTACCAATTGCTCGAACAACTACGGGCCTTATCATTTCCCCGAGAAGCTAATTCCCCACATAATCCTCAATGCTATCCAGGGCAAACCGCTACCGGTATACGGTAACGGTGGTCAAATCAGAGACTGGCTCTATGTAGAAGACCACGCTCGCGCCCTGGTGGAGGTAGCGACTCGCGGCCGGGTGGGAGAGACTTACAACATCGGCGGGCATAACGAGAAACGCAATCTGGAGGTGGTCGAAACGCTGTGCACGCTGCTCGATGAACTAGCCGTTGATGAGAGACCGACGACCCTGAAAAGCTATAAAGAGCTGATTACCTTTGTAAATGACCGCCCAGGGCATGACCAGCGCTACGCTATAGATGCGTCAAAGATCCAACGCGAACTCGGTTGGGTACCGCGCGAAACGTTTGATTCCGGAATCCGCAAGACCGTAGAGTGGTATCTGATCAATCGCCCCTGGTGGCAGCGCGTACTAAGCGGTGACTATCAGCTCGCGCGCCTGGGGGCGGCGGACCTTGCTACCGCCACAGTGAAAAAGGATTAACCAATATGAAAGGCATCATTCTGGCCGGTGGATCAGGTACCCGCCTTCACCCGATTACGCGGGGCACATCAAAACAATTGCTGCCGATCTACGACAAGCCAATGATCTATTACCCGCTGTCGGTGCTCATGTTGGCTGGCATTCGGGAAATCCTGGTTATCTCCACGCCGGAGGATCTGCCCAGCTTTCGCAAGCTACTCGGCGACGGCTCCGATTTTGGCATCAGCCTTGAATACGCCGAGCAACCTTCCCCGGATGGACTGGCCCAGGCCTTCCTTATTGGCGAAGAATTTATTGGCGACAGTAATGTGTGCCTGATCCTGGGCGACAACATTTTCTATGGTTACGGGTTCAGCGCAATGCTCAAAGAGGCAGCAGCTCGCACCTCGGGAGCCACTGTGTTCGGCTACCATGTGAGCGACCCGGAACGCTTTGGCGTGGTGGATTTCAACGCTGAAGGCCGTGCTGTCTCTATCGAAGAAAAGCCAGCAGTCCCCAAATCCAACTACGCGGTGACTGGTCTATATTTCTACGACAATGACGTGATAGAAATCGCCAGAAACATCAAGCCGTCACGGCGCGGCGAACTGGAAATCACCGACGTGAACAGTGCCTATCTGGAGCGTGGAGATCTCAATGTCAGTCTGCTTGGGCGTGGTTTTGCCTGGCTCGATACAGGCACGCACGAGTCACTGATGGATGCCGGCCATTTTGTACAGACCATTGAAGCGCGCCAGGGTCTCAAAGTCGCTTGTCTTGAGGAAATCGCGTTCAATCAGGGCTGGCTGTCGGCTGAGAAGCTGAAAGCCCATGCAGAGGCGCTCAGCAAAACAGGTTATGGCCAGTATCTGAGCAAAGTGCTCGCCCAAGGGCCGAGCAATGAAGATTATTGAGACGGCACTACCCGGCGTCCTGATTATCGAGCCTGCCGTCTTTGCCGATGAGCGCGGCTTCTTTCTGGAAAGCTTTCATGCCGAGCGTTACCGTGAAGCTGGCATAGATATGGCTTTCGTACAGGACAATCACTCGCGCTCTCGCAAGGGCGTGCTGCGCGGCTTGCACTTCCAGCGCCGCCACCCCCAGGGCAAACTGGTGCGTGCCAGCCGTGGCTCGATATTTGATGTTGCCGCAGACATCGATCTAGCCTCCCCCACCTTCGGTCAGTACGTTGGCGTTACGCTGTCAGACGAGAACCATCGTCAGATGTGGATCCCGCCGGGCTATGCCCACGGCTTCTGTGTATTGAGTGATGAGGCTGACTTCGAATACAAATGCACCGATCTGTATTACCCGAAGGACGAGGGCGGAGTGTTGTGGAGCGATCCGGACCTGAATATCCAGTGGCCCCTATTGGACCCGCTGCTTTCAGCCAAGGACCTCGCGTTGCCGTCACTCGCTGACCTGGCGAAACATTCCCGATGAGGGTCCTGCTCACTGGCGCCTCCGGGCAGGTTGGCCATGAAATCGAACGGCTGGCCCTGGCTGGCTTCGATCTTCTGGCGCGAACCTCCTCCCAGCTCGATATAACGGACGCCAGTGCAGTGCTAGCGGCGGCATCAGATTTTAAACCCGATATCATCATGAATGCCGCCGCCTACACAGCAGTGGATCAGGCCGAAAGCGAATCGGAATGCGCATGGAGCGTCAATAAGACGGGCCCAACCAATCTCGCCAAGGCTGCACAAAATGTAGGTGCGGCTGTTTTTCATCTGTCTACTGACTATGTATTCGCTGGAGATTCGAAATGCGCGTACCGGGAAACAGATGCCCCGGGACCCACCGGAGTCTACGGTGCCAGCAAGCTGGCCGGCGAGCAGGCGCTCATGGCTGAGGTTCAAAGATCTCTGATCCTGCGAACCAGTTGGGTATTTGGCGTACACGGCAAGAATTTCGTCAAGACCATGCTCAAAATGGGCGCTGAGCGCGAGGAGTTGAGGGTGGTCGCGGACCAGAGAGGCTGCCCAACGTCGGCAGCGAGCATCGCTAACTGCCTCTGGGCGCTGGCAGCGCATTATCGGAAAGCCGGGGACCTCCAGTGGGGCACCTACCATTTTGCTGGCTCGCCAGTCTGTACCTGGCATGACTTTGCTCAGGAAATCCTCAATAGAGCCCTTCAGGCAGGATTGCTCCACAGACTTCCTGTCTTATGTCCGATCACGACGCAGGACTATCCCACTCCGGCCCAACGCCCGGCATTCTCTGTGCTGGACTGCTCACAAATTCAGCACACTTTCGGCATCAGCCAGCCCGATTGGCGGGACGATCTGGATGAAGTACTGGAACAGCTGCGGCTGCAATAGTCGGGGCTGAGCAGCCCCCTGGCCTAGGGAGATCTCAGGACCCAGTAAGCGCCGAAGACTCGAATTCGCGAATCATGCCAGCCAACTGATCCTTGAGGTTGAGGCGCTGCTTTTTGAGAGTATCCAGGTATTCATCGGAAGCACTCTCTGCACCGGTTTCAAAGCGATGCACTGCATGGTCTACCTCATGGTATTCCTCAAACAGCTTGGCAAAATGATTGTTACTGGTTTTCAAGTGATGGATGGCTTCTTTTGATTCGGGCATTTCGTGAATCAGATCGTGTTTTTCCAGGGACATGCAGAAAGCCTCTATGCTTGAGATGGATTATCTTCCGTCACTATCAACCCTTCGGGCTCACCTGTTCTTGATCTTGATCAAGGAAGTAATGAATGCGCGGGGAGGGCCGTTCGTGACATTTGAATGAAGCTTGATCAGCGGTAGGCAACTGCAATGTAGCTGTCATCCGCGTGGGGTTAGCTGTGGGAAAACCCGGCCGACTCCAACGAGGTGAACCATGTATGCCGAAAAATCCGTTGTTCGCGTGCATCGCGACCTGAAAATCCACACCACCCTGTACCCCAACCCCCGTACAAGCGAGACCGTTATTCTGGTCAACGGCTCCTTGGCAACCAGCGCCTCTTTCAACCAGTCAGTGCGGTACCTTCAACCTTTGTTCAACGTGGTTCTGTTTGACCAGCCCTACCAGGGCCAGTCGAGACAATACAATCCGGCCATGGCGATGATCGACAAACAGGATGAAGCCCTGATTTTGTTGGATCTGATTGACCTGTTCCGTGCTGACCATGTGCTGGCGTTTTCATGGGGCGGCGTGGCAACTTTGCTGGCTCTGGCGCAACGGCCAGAGCGGATACGCAGCGCCGTGATCAGCTCCTTTTCTCCGGTCCTCAATCCGGCTATGCAGGGTTATCTGGATTGTGCACAACAGAGTCTGGCTACCTGCGATCGTCAGGCAATCGGGAAGCTGATCAATGAAACCATCGGGGAGCATTTGCCCTCACTGTTCAAACGCTGCAATTTCAGACACGTGAGCTCTCTCGAGGAATTCGAGTATGCGCAGATGTTGCTGCACGTTAGACAGGTACGGGAGCTGGATTCGGCGCAGTATATGAGCTGCGTGGGTAATGTGAAGGTGCCGTTGTTGTTTGTTAATGGCGAGTGGGACCACTACACCTCGCCCGCAGACGCCAGGCAATTTAGCAAGCTGGCGCCCCAGTCGGAATTTGCGACTATTGCGCATACTGGGCACTTTCTGGAGATGGAGCACAAAACGGCTTTGCAGGACGTACAAGGAGCGGTAGAAGGCTTTCTGTTGCGTGGGCGCTCTGTTGCCGGGCATGCGCGACTGGCTATGGCTGGGTAGTACGAGGACGGCTGCCGGGAATGGCCGAGTTCCATCTCGGCCGGTGGGGCTCTTGGCTACCTTTTACCAAGTTGGAACTCGATTATTCCCGGATGCCTCTGCTTACTGCGGATTCATTGAGTCGAACACGGTTTTTTCTGCATCCGCAGCCGCGGCGCGCATGGCAATCAGCTGTTTGATCTTGCGATGCGGGAAGACGTAGAACTGGTCGTCTTCGACAGCCTTGAGGGTCATTTCGGCCACATCAGTGGCTTTGACTCGGCCTTTTTCCACAGCGGCTTTAAGAGCTGCAGCACGCTCCTGATCGATCGCGCTCGGAGCAAGCGTGTCGGCCATATCCGCAGGACGATTGCGGGCCGAATCGTGAATACCGGTGGGGAAGAACGCCGGGCATAGAACGGTCACCCCAACGTTCTTGGCGCCTACATCACGCAGGTCCAGCGCCAGTGTCTCGGAGATCGCGACGACCGAGTGCTTGGTCGCGTTGTAGACAGCCATACTCGGACCATTGACCCAACCAGCGGCGGAGGCGACATTGACCACGTGACCTTCGCCCTGCTCGATCATCATCGGAATAAAGGCTTTCAGGCCCCAGGCAACACCATACACATTCACCCCAACGACCCACTCCCAATCAGCCGGAGTATTCATCCATACGGGGCCGCCAACACTGACGCCAGCGTTATTGAACAACAGGTGCGCGCCACCGAAACGACTTTTTGCCAGTTCCGCGAAGGTCTGAACCTGCTCCAGCTTGGAAACATCCAGGCGCATGGTGACGGATTCAATCCCGGCGTCCAGCGCTTTGACCTGATTCAGGGTTTCTTGCATGCCGGCTTCGTCAACGTCCCCCAGCACCAGCTTCATACCCCGTGCGGCACAACGCAGCGCGAATTCGCGGCCCAGACCACTACCGCCACCGGTGATTACCGCCACTTTACCTTTCAGGTCTTGCATGTGTTCTCTCCTTGCAGGGCCGCGAGCCAAAACCGCAGCTAGATTATTGATCTTGTGAATAGCATGACCGTATCGGCCTACTCAGACCAGATCTATCATTCAGGTTGATCGGTGTTTATCACCTGCTCCCGGATCATATTGGTAGATCCAGTCCATTGCCGGGATAGTCACGTTACACTGTGATCAAGTCTGACAACCGGAGGCACCATGACTTACCCCAATGCAACCCGCCGCACGGCCGCCTCCAGTCTCCTGCTGGCTGCTGCCGTGACGCTACTCGGCGCCTGTGCGGCCCCGCAACCCAGGGATGAGCTGGCCGAGGAGCAGGCGCGAGTCGTTCTTGAGACTCGCGTTAGGGATCGTGTCGAGGCATACCGGCTGGACGGCGAACTGGTTGATGGTTTGCGCTTTAACGACCTGATTCCCGGCAGCCACGATTTACGGGTACGCCACCATTTTGAAATGCCCGGATCAGCAGGCGGCGCCGGCTTGTTAGGCGAACCCCAATGGGAAAGATGCATAGTCGCTGTACGCTACAACGATTTCGCCGGCGGTGAGCAATACGTCTTCGATGTAGAGCGAAGGGGTTTTCGCACGGTAGGCTGGCTGCGCTCGAAAAGTGGCAAGAAACTCGCCGAAGCCGAGGTCATACGCTGCGGCCCGGCTGTTTGATAAAGCCGGATCTCTGCCACTCGCCCAACCACCTCAGGTCATCCGTTGAGCCGGGTTCCAATCGATACTCGGCGCCAATCCAGCCCCGGTAGCCGCTGCGCTCGAGCGCGGCAAAAGCTTCGGTAAAGTCGATGATGCCGCTGCCCGGTGCACCTCTCTCTGGCGCATCGGCGAACTGCACGTGACCAATCAGCCCCTTGAGTCGGTCGATCACGGCCGGCAAGGATTCATCCATTCGCTGCATATGATAGAAATCCAGTTGCGCCGACAGATTCGGGTGAGCAACACGCTCGATCATCTGCGCCAGGTCCTCGCCAGTCGCTAGCAGAAACTCCGGCATATCGATCCGATTAATCGCCTCGCACACCACCTCCACATCTATCGCGGCAAAAGCCTCAGCCGCATTGGCCAGGCTAGTTGCCAGGGTTTTCAGTGCGCTGTCACGGGATACTCCTTCGACAAGACGCCCGGGCAGCACATTGACCCGCTGCGGCCGAGCAATAGCTGCGTACGCCAGTGCCTGCTCCAATGCTGACTGGAACCCAGCTTCCCGACTCGGCACTCCGGCAAGACCTGCTCCGCCCTCAAGCAGATCCCCTGCAGGTATATTGAACAGCACCAACGGCATCTGCGCACACTGCAATGCGTCCCGGAGCTGCGCCGCAGGCACCGCGTAGGGAAACTGGATCTCTACACCATCAAACCCGTTCTGCGCCGCTGCCTCGACGCGCTCGAGCAAGGGTACCTGGTTAAAAAGCATGGATAGATTGGCAGACAATGGCCAGGGCATGGCGCGAGCACCTCGTAAAGATCGATGGGTCGATAATAAGCGCAACACAGCCGCGGACCAAAGGCAGTCCGTTTCAAAGGGCCATGCTACAATCCTGCCACGCCCCGACCGGACTCGACACCTGGTTGGGAGTCTTCCGCTATTGAACCGGAGAAATACATGTCGATTTCTAAACGTCCGCTGGCCGTCATGGCTGGCTTGTGCCTGTCTGTTGCCACCCTGTTTGCCGCACTGCCCGCCGCAGCTGAAACCACAACTTTACGGGTTTCTGCGATTCCAGACGAAGCCCCCACTGAACTGCTGCGCAAGTTCGAGCCCCTGGGCAAATACCTTGAGCAGGAACTGGGTATGCCCGTGACCTTCCAGCCGGTATCGGATTACGCCGGTGTGGTTGAAGCGCTGGGTGCCGGCCGCCTCGATCTGGCCTGGCTCGGCGGTTTCACTTTTGTCCAGGCACGCCTGCGCAGCGGTGACGCAATCCCAGTCGTTCAGCGTGAGCAGGACGCCGTATTTACCAGCACCTTCATCACCGCCAACCCTGATGTAAAAGAACACAAGGATCTTGAAGGCAAGAGCTTTGCATTCGGTTCTGTCTCTTCTACTTCTGGTCACCTCATGCCACGCTATTTTCTGCAGCAGGAAGGCATCGACGCAGATAGCTTCTTCAGCCGCATCGCCTTTTCTGGCGCCCATGACGCCACCGCCGCCTGGGTCGAATCCGGTCGAGTGGACGCCGGTGTCCTGAATGCGTCGGTATGGGACAAACTGGTAGCTGAAGGCAAGGTTGATACTGACAAAGTTCGGGTTTACCAGCGCACGCCCACCTATTTCGACTACAACTGGACTGTGCGTGGCGATCTCGAGCCGGAACTGGTCGAAAATATTCGCCAGGCATTTCTCAAGCTCGACCCCGAGAACCCCGAGCACAAGGTGATTCTCGATCTGCAGCGCGCCAGCCGCTTTATCGAGACCAGCCCGGAAAATTATGAAGGCATCGAGCAGGCTGCACGCGCTGCCGGTCTGCTGGAGTAATCCGTGGGCATCGTACTCGAAGGCGTGGGCCTGACCCACGCCGGCGGGTTGCCAGCCCTGCAGGATATCGACCTGCGCATCGAAAAAGGTGAGCGGGTTGCCGTCATAGGCTCATCAGGCGCAGGCAAGACCTCCTTGCTACGCCTCCTGGCCACTGGGCTGATGCCCAGTAGTGGACATTTATCACTGCTGGATCAGGCTCCGGCCCAATTGCGTGCCGGGGCCCTGAAAAAACTGCGCAGTCGTATCGGCCTGATTCACCAGAGCCCGCCTCTGCCGCCACGCCAACGGGTAGTGACAGCAGTGCAGGCTGGGCGCTTGGGACAGTGGTCTTTGCCCCGGGCGTTGGCATCGCTTTGCTATCCGCTGGATATCGATGGGGTCGAACAGGTTCTGGCACCTTTGGACCTTACCGCCAAGCTTTTCAGTCGTTGCGATCAGCTGTCAGGCGGCCAACTGCAGCGTGTTGGTATTGCCCGCGTGCTCTATCAACGCGCGGAACTGGTGCTGGCTGATGAGCCTGTTGCTGCTATGGATCCATTATTGGCAGATCATACTGTCGCCCTGCTCAATCGGCTGGCTGCAGAACGCAATGTCACTCTGGTAGCCAGCCTGCATGCGGTGGACCTGGCGTTGAAGCATTTTCCACGCGTGATCGGGCTGCGCGCGGGGCGGCTGCATTTTGATTGCCCGGCAGAACAGGTAACTGATGCGCTGCTTGAATCCCTGTACGCCAACGACGAACTGGGCCCGGTGCAATCAACTGATCAAGTTCATGGGACGTCTGCGGCGCACCAGCACTCCAGAAACACCGCAGGGGTCGCCCCGCGATGTCTGTAGGATTGCCGCTGCGCTTACGATGGCGTGATCCCGCCGCACTACCCCGCCTGCTTATAACCGTAGCAGCGCTGATTATTCTCTGGCCGGGCCTGCTATTGACCGAGTTCAATCCGGCTACTTTGGTAGAACCCGATAACGCATCGGTCATGGGGCGATTCCTTGCCGGCTTCTGGCCGCCGGACCTGTCACCCCGCTTTCTTGCTTTACTGGGGACCGCCACTCTGGAAACCCTGGCAATGGCGACGGCGGGGCTGACCCTGGCTCTGCTGCTGGCCGTGCCGATGAGTCTGCTGGCTACCCGATCACTCTCGGTTTCCTCGCTACTGACTGGACATCCCGCCCGCTGGTCATCGATGGCGCGCTACCCAGTCAGGCTGGTACTGATACTGCTGCGCAGTATTCCGGAAATCGTATGGGCGCTGTTGTTCGTGCGTGCAGTCGGGCTCGGCCCCACTGCCGGGGTTCTGGCCATCGCCATCACCTACAGCGGCATGCTCGGCAAGGTATATGCCGAAATCTACGAATCGATCGATCAGGCACCCGCGCGCGCCTTGCTGCAAAGTGGCAGTTCGCGGCTCGGCGCGTTCTTCTACGGCATCCTGCCGGGTGCAGCGCAGGAGCTGACCTCCTACACGCTGTATCGCTGGGAATGCGCTATTCGCGCCTCGGTCATCATGGGGTTTGTGGGTGCGGGCGGCCTGGGCCAGATGATTGATCTGTCGATCCGCATGTTCGCCGGCGGAGAGGTCATCACCATTTTGGCAAGCTTTCTGTTGCTGGTGCTGCTGGCTGACCAGCTCAGCTCCGTTCTACGCCGGAGGCTGGCATGAGCCGTCGCTGGCAAGCGCTCATCCTGCTCAGCTTGATTCTTGGAGCCATTGTCGCGTCCTTCAGCTACCTGGGGATGGATCTCGGAGCACTTGTACGCGGCGACGGGCCAGCGCAGATGGCTACTTATGCTCAATCTTTTTTTCCGCCTGAAACCTCGGCACCCTGGTTGCGGAGAATAGGTTGGGGCCTGATGGAAACGTTGGCTATTTCTGCGATAGGCACCTTGCTGGCGGTTGCTGCCGGGGCCATTCTCAGCCTGCTCGCCGCGGGCAGGTTAGGCATCATTGCCCGTGGACTGGCGCGCCTGTTGCTCAATGCATTGAGGTCCGTGCCAGAACTGGTGTGGGCCGCATTGATGGTGCTGGCCGCCGGCCTGGGACCCTTCGCTGGGGCACTGGCCATTGCGTTGCACACCACCGGCGTGCTCGGCCGACTGTTTGCCGAAGCCCTGGAGAACAGTCCCCGGCAGCCAGCCCAGGCATTACAGGATAGCGGCGCAGGGGCCACTGCCGCCTTCTTTTACGGCACCCTACCCAATGTATTACCGCAGTGGCTGGCTTACAGCCTGTATCGCTGGGAGAACAATATCCGTATGGCTGCGGTGCTGGGTTTTGTCGGTGCGGGAGGGTTAGGTCAGATGCTTTACGTCACACTCAGCCTTTTCCAGCAATCAAAGGCACTGAGCGTCATTCTGGCGATGCTTTTTCTGGTACTGGCGGTAGACGGGCTCAGCGCCTGGCTGAGACGTCGCCTGGCCTGAGCAACACCACATCAATGCGTTGCCGCGCGCTCCTGCACGAGCACCCAGGGGCGAATAACTACCGCCCAAAGGGTGTCCGGATTACGCACACTCCAGTCCGCTGCCTCCTCATCGGAGGCAGGCCCCAGCTGCTTGGCTTCCATCCAATGACGAACCTGCTCGGTATCATCGCGGGTAAAGGCGCCAGCTACCTCTACGAGATCCAGCTCACGGCTTACCGACAGCAGACTACCGGCAGCAAAGTGCCGCTCCAGCGCTTTCCACTCGATCTGGGAAGTCGCGCCCAGAATGGCGGCATAGGACTCATCGGGGGCCGTCATGCGATATATCCTCATCAATATTGAACCAGCGCATGGTAACCATCCTGCCTGCACTTGCAACATTTGGTCGGCAAGTCCCGCAAAAAAAGCCTATTGTGACAAGGGCGTGTCGACTTTCAGACATAATGTTGCAACAAGAGGACATTGCTCCGGAAATTGGTAACCGCTGATTCCCTGCGCACACGCACATTGCTAAACTGCGCCGGTACAGTTCCGGGAGTGAGTCGTAGGCACCTGCCGACACCGCCAACTCTTCGACCTATCGAACATCAAGCGAGAAAATAAAATGAAAATGGCACAGAAGAAAGCAATCTCCCTGTTTATTGCCGCCGCCGCAGTAGCAGGCGCCAGCAACTTTGCGCTCGCAGCAGACAATATCAAGATAGCCCTTGCAGGCCCCGTGACAGGTCCTGTTGCGCAATATGGTGACATGCAGTTCATCGGCGCCAAGATGGCTATCGAGCAGATCAACAAGGCTGGCGGCGTTAACGGCAGCCAGCTCGAGGGCGTCGTGTTTGATGACGCTTGCGATCCAAAGCAGGCCGTCGCCGTGGCCAACCGCATCGTGAACGAAGAGATCCAGTATGTGGTAGGTCACCTGTGCTCAAGCTCCACTCAGCCCGCCTCTGACATCTATGAAGATGAAGGCATTCTGATGGTCACAGCCGCCTCCACCAGCCCGGAAATCACCGAGCGTGGCTACGAGCTGGTCTTCCGTACCATCGGCCTGGACAGCCTGCAGGGTCCGACCGCGGGCAATTATATTGTCGAGCAGGTCAAACCCAAGAAAGTCGCCGTTATTCACGACAAGCAGCAGTATGGTGAAGGCATTGCTACCGCCGTACGCGACGTACTGGTGGAAGGTGGCGTTGCTGTTCCCGTATTCGAAGGCATCACTGCCGGTGACAAGGACTTCTCCGCACTGATCGCCAAGCTGCGTCAGGAAGGCGTCGATTTCGTCTATTACGGCGGCTACCACCCGGAGCTGGGCCTGATTCTGCGTCAATCATCAGAACAGGGCCTGGATGTTACCTTCATGGGCCCTGAAGGCGTGGGCAACCCCGACATCTCCGCGATCGCCGGTGAAGCGTCCGAAGGCCTGCTGGTTACACTGCCGAAGGCATTCGATCAGGATCCCCGTAACGCAGAACTGGTTGCCGCATTCAAGGCTAACAACGAGGATCCATCTGGCCCCTTCGTGTTCCCGGCCTACGCCGCAGTTCAGATCATTGCGGACGGCATCAAGCTGGCTGGCGAAAATGATCCCTTTGAAGTAGCCAAGGCCCTGCGTGGCAACGAGTTCGATACACCTACCGGCACCCTGAGCTTTGACGAAAAGGGTGATCTTCAGGACTTCAACTTTGTTGTATACGAATGGCACGCTGACGCGACCAAATCTGCTCTGACCGAGTAAACCCCAGGTTCGGGCCCCGGGCTTTCCCGGGGCCCGTTTTTTTTGATGCCCGTCTGTCCCGACCAGCATTGATCCTCCTGCTATTCCAGGTGTCGTGACCATGCCCGAGTCACTCTATTATTTCCTGCAACAGATACTGAACGGCCTAACGGTCGGCAGTACCTACGCGCTGATCGCAATCGGTTATACGATGGTGTACGGCATCATCGGTATGATCAACTTCGCCCACGGCGAGGTATACATGATCGGCAGCTACATTGCGTTCATCACTATTGCCGCACTTGCGCTGTTCGGCATCGAATACTTGCCGCTGATGATTATCGGCGCGTTCATTGTCAGCATGATCGTCACCAGTGCTTATGGGTACAGCATCGAGCGTGTCGCTTACCGCCCGTTGCGCGGTGGTAACCGACTGATCCCCCTGATCTCCGCAATCGGTATGTCGATCTTTCTGCAAAACCTGGTGCGCCTGGCACAAGGCTCGCGGGACATCGCCATGCCCAGCATGATCACCGGCGGCATCACCATTGGACCGGAAGATGGCTTCGCAGCCACCCTCTCCTACATGCAGATGATCATTTTTGCGGTAACGCTGATCACCATGACTGGCCTGACATTCTTCATCACACGTTCGCGGATGGGGCGTGCCTGCCGCGCCTGCGCCGAAGACCTCAAGATGACCAACCTGCTGGGCATCAACACCAACGGCATCATTGCCCTGACGTTTGTTATCGGCGCAGCCCTTGCAGCAGTTGCAGGCGTTCTGTTGGGCATGTATTACGGTGTGATCAACCCCTATATCGGCTTCATGGCCGGACTTAAGGCGTTCACCGCCGCGGTATTGGGCGGCATCGGCAGCATCCCTGGCGCGGTACTGGGTGGCTTGCTCCTCGGGATTACCGAGGCAATTACCGCAGGCTACTTCAGTAGCGAATACAAGGACGTAGTGGCCTTCAGCCTGTTGATTCTTATTCTGCTCTTCCGCCCTAGCGGCATTCTCGGTCGCCCGGAGGTGGAGAAGGTATGAGGTCACTCAATTTCAAGGCTGCGACTATCTCAGCGGTAGTAGTGGTGGTTCTGACCGCGCTGCTCATGGGTGTCCGTCTGGAGCAAAGCGGGGCTGGCCTGACTGTGACCGGTGCCGACGAGGACGTCATCTGGAAGATTGTCGCCGCCGCCACCTTCCTGTTTTTCTTCAACCTGTTCCGCGAACAGATCAACGGGATATGGCGTTCGATCCCCAGCGTACCCAAAACACCACCCAAGCTTGCCGACCTACGCGAAAAGCCTGCCTTACAACGTCTGTTCTGGTGCTTTGTGATCGCTGCAGCGGTGATCTTTCCATTCATGTCCGACCGCGGCGGCGTTGATCTGGCGACTCTGGTGCTGATCTATATCATGCTTGGCCTGGGTTTGAATATCGTCGTTGGCCTGGCAGGCCTGCTGGACCTGGGTTATGTGGGTTTCTATGCGGTCGGCGCCTATACCTATGCACTGCTGGCGATGTATTTCGGGCTCGGTTTCTGGACCGGCCTGTTTGTAGCTGGCGCCATGGCGGCATTGTTTGGTTTTCTGCTGGGCTTTCCGGTTCTGCGCTTGCGGGGGGATTACCTGGCAATCGTCACCCTGGGTTTTGGCGAGATTATCCGCATCCTGCTCAACAACATGACCTGGCTGACCAATGGCCCCAACGGTATCGGCAGCATTCCCAAGCCAACCCTGTTCGGCCTGGAGTTCAGCCGTCGCGCCAGCGAGGGCATGCAGACATTCCACGAGTTTTTCGGTTTTGAGTACGACTCCAGCCATCGGGTGATTTTTCTCTACCTGTTAGCGTTGGCATTGGTACTGGTGACGTTATATGTGATCAATCGCCTGCTGCGCATGCCGATCGGCCGCGCTTGGGAAGCCCTGCGCGAAGACGAAATCGCCTGCCGCTCGCTGGGCATCAACCCTACCGCCATCAAGCTTAACGCCTTCACCATCGGCGCTACCTTTGCCGGTTTTGCCGGCTGTTTCTTCGCCGCGCGGCAAGGCTTTATCAGCCCCGAATCATTCACGTTCATCGAGTCGGCGATCATTCTGGCAATTGTGGTGCTCGGCGGCATGGGCTCGCAGGTAGGAGTCATTCTTGCAGCGATCATCATGACCATCCTGCCGGAGCTGGCCCGCGAATTTAATGAATACCGCATGCTGCTGTTCGGCTTGATGATGGTACTGATGATGATCTGGCGCCCACAGGGATTGCTACCCATGAAACGGCCGCATATGGAGCTCAAAACATGAATACGATGACTCCACTGCTCGATGTATCAGGCTTGAAAATGCGCTTTGGCGGGCTATTGGCGGTTGATGGTGTGGGCCTGCAGGTCCACGAAAAACAGATCGTGTCGATGATCGGCCCCAACGGTGCCGGCAAGACCACGGTCTTCAACTGTCTGACCGGATTTTACAAGCCCAGTGACGGCAAGATTGTCTTTCGCGGCGAAGAGATCCAAGGGCTGCCTGGCTTCAAGGTCGCGCGCAAGGGCATGATCAGGACCTTCCAGCATGTGCGCCTGTTCAAGGAAATGACCGTCGTCGAAAACCTGATGGTGGCGCAGCATCAGAACATGAATACCAGCATGCTCGCAGGGCTGTTCAAGACGCCCGGCTACAGGCGCAGCGAAAAGGAAGCGCTGGAGCGCGCTGCCTACTGGCTCGAACGGGTAAAACTTCACGAGTTTGCCAATCGTACAGCAAGCACTCTGGCCTACGGCCAGCAGCGCCGCCTGGAAATTGCCCGCTGCATGGTTACCCAGCCGAGCCTGCTGATGCTCGATGAGCCCGCTGCGGGCCTGAACCCCCGTGAAACAGAAGATCTCAAGGAGCTGATCGCCGAGTTGCGCGACAACCACGACCTTACCGTATTGTTGATCGAGCACGACATGAAGCTGGTGATGGATATATCCGACCACATTGTGGTGATCAATCAGGGCTGCCCACTGGCCCAGGGCACACCGGAAGAGATCCGGCTGAATCCTGACGTCATCAAGGCCTATCTTGGCGAAACCTGAGGGTTAATCTGCATGCTGTATATGAAGAATGTATCAACCCACTACGGCAAGATTCAGGCATTGCATGACGTCAGCCTGGAAGTGGAGCGTGGCGAGATTGTTACCCTGATCGGCGCCAATGGTGCTGGCAAGACTACCTTGCTGATGACCCTGTGCGGCGACCCGGCGGCCACTACTGGCAGTATTCGCTATGATGGCGAGGAGCTGACGGGACTGACCACAGCCGAGATCATGCGCAAGGACATCGCCATTGTGCCCGAGGGCCGCCGAGTCTTTTCCCGGCTGACCGTGGAAGAGAACCTGAGCATGGGTGGTTTCTTCACCCATCGGGACGAGTTTCAGGAGCAAATGGATACGACCCTGACGCTGTTTCCGCGGCTCAAGGAGCGCTTCCAGCAGAGGGCGGGCACCATGTCCGGCGGCGAACAGCAAATGCTCGCCATCGGCAGGGCGCTGATGAGCAAACCTAAATTGTTGCTGCTCGACGAACCCTCCCTGGGATTGGCTCCCATCATTATCCAGCAGATATTCGAAATCATCGAACAACTGCGCACCCAGGGCGTTACCATTTTTCTGGTCGAGCAGAACGCCAACCAGGCATTGAAGCTGGCCGATCGTGGATATGTAATGGAGCACGGACACATCGTGACGCAGGACACCGGCGAAGCGCTGCTCAGCGATCCGCAAGTGCGCAGCGCCTATCTTGGTGGCTGACCTGGCAGCCAAATGGCGAGGAGCCTAGGAGGATGGCGAGCCAGTCAGATATCCAGGATAAGCGCAGCCGGCGAAGCTCTCACCGGACGTCAGCAGCCGTGCAGTGTATTGATAGAAATAGCCATTGAGCCGTGAAAAACAGGGCTGCGGGTAAACCCACAGCTCGACCGGCTCTCCTTCAAGGGTACGAAACCCTCGACGCCCATCGGGCAATTGCTCGGTAATGACTGGCTGCCACTCCTCCCCGAGAGTCGTCACCTGCAACCCGGAAGGTGCAATCCGCACCAGCCAGTCCGGTCGCTCCCCCGTCGTCACCCACTGACTCTGTGCTGCAACCGAGTCAGTGCATCCATTTCCCTTCGCACCCATGCGCAGCACGGTATCAGGACGAATACTGTTATCGTCGAGGAGTTGGCCACGTAACTCGACAAAAAGCACGTTCTGGGCAGGCTCAGCCACGCGCTCAAAAAGCGCTCTCAATTCCTCATTTACCCGCAGCGGATGGACAGCGCCGGAGCAGGTTTCGAGCTGCGCACCCTCATCAGTCAGGTACATCTGTCCGCTGGTACGCAGGGACCCTTCACCGCCGGACTGTGGCAGCCAGGCACAGCCTGAAAGGGCAAATAGCGCGAGTGCGGCACTTACTCCGTGCATTGAAAAACGGGAAACGGGCATCAACGGTCCTCGAAATCAATAATAAACAGAAATACTTAGAGGTAACTGGTCACAAAAAGATCAACTGGTGCTAGCCTAGCAGGAGTATCGCCACTACCCTAGCAGCGCCAGTAACCGATAACACTTGAGCACGACTTCCAGGGCACTATGAAAAAACTTATTGCTGTTTCCGCCGTAATCTTCTCCATGGCATTGAGCGCCTGCTCTACTCCTCCACCCGCCCCCGTGGTTGTAGCGCCGCCGCCGCCCTGGGCAGAACCCAGAATAGCCAACCTGACAGCCGTAGCTGAGGCGCAGGGCTTTGAAGTACAGCGTGAAGGGGAGCAGATCAAGTTGATCATTCCCGTCGATGGTACCTTTCATCCCAAGCGCACGCTTCTGCTGCCCTCGGGCCTGGGACCGCTGGGTAAGGTTGCTAAAGCACTCAAGGATGACATGGGTAGTCAGTTTGCGGTAATCGGGCACAGTAGCAGCGATGGTGACCGGGAGCTCAATCGGCGCCTGAGCATGGAGCGCGCACAAGCTGTAGCGAGCATCCTGATGCTCGGTGGTGTCAGCCGTCACCGTATGAGCCTCTACACCATGGGCGAGGACAAGCCCATCGCTGATAATTCCACTAAAACCGGGCGCCACCTCAACCGTCGGGTAGAAATTCGTCTGACGCCCTACCCTGCCCGCAGTATTGCACTGTCCAGCGCCAAGCCCTGAGCAAAGCGCGGCCACTTACCGTGGACCGAAAAAACCACCTTTGGCCATGCCTAAAGGTGGTTTTTTTATGCCTGTGATTCAGGCGTTTAGGCGGAGATCGGGGTGCGCCAGTCGTCGGAGCCCGAGGTACCGGATACTTCGTGGGTCCAGATGATCTTGCGGTAGGTGAAGTAGACATCTTCCAGATGGGTAAAATGTGACAGGTTAGGATCCTGACAATTGGGCATATGAGACTGCACATCGACGATAATCGCGTCTTGCAGCTCGATCGTGTAGTAATGCTCCTGGGTGCCGGTTGCCGAGGTGCGGTACCACTCCAGACGGCAACTGCTCAAACGCTCACCTGAGGTAAGAGCATTGAAAATCAGGGGCGAAGACTTATCGAATACCTTGGTAATCATCAGCGGTTTGTGCACGCGCTGCCCAGTAGGCTGACCGGACTGTGGATCGCGCGGAATAATAACCTGGTGATCGAATGCCTGAACCAGAATCTGGTCCTCATGACCTTCCTGAAAGATGTTGCCGACTGAATCCTCGGTAAAGGTACCTGCAGTGATCAGGCCCTGCTTGGTACCTTCGAGGGACATATAGGCGGGTGTTGGCATGTGAGCTCTCCTTGCGGGTTATGGACATATCACGTCCTGGAGCCTAGATACCTACAAGACCTGTGCCGCATCTATATTTCTTTTTATAATCAGTAATATAGATCAAAAAAGATCTGTCTTAAAAATACGATGTGAGCCAGTTCACAGGATATTGCGCAATACCTTGCTCACCTGCGTGCAGGAAGTTGCCAGAACGACTAAAGCCCTCCGACAGACTTACTCACAGCCCCATACATACACATTATGTGAACGAGATTGCGCAAGAAACTGCCCACGCTCCGCCTACTCCCAGGGCTTACCCCGTGTCCGCTCGACTTTGGCCACCCGATTATGCATCGCGGCCTTGGCCAGCATGTGCGCGCTGACTGGCGCCGTAATGAACAGAAAAAGAGTAATCAACAGCTCATGGAGACTGATCCCGTCACGCGCGGCACTGAAATACACCAGCGAACCGATCACCAGGGCGCCTACACCCAGCGTTGAGGCCTTGGTCGGTCCATGCAGACGCATGTAGAAATCCGGCAGCTTCCAGAGCCCGATAGAGCCAATCAAGGCAAATACACTTCCCAGCAATATAAGCGCGGCCACAACCCAATCAACTGCACTGGCACTCTGTATGGCATCTAGCATCTCAGGCCCCTATTCAATGATGTCACCGCGCAGCAGATGCTTGGCAATCGCAACAGTTCCGACAAAACCCATGACAGCTATCAACAGGGCTGCCTCAAAAAACAGATCTGACCTCAGGTAAAGGCCGAGCAGTACGATCAACGCAATGGCGTTTATATACAGGGTGTCCAGGGCCAGTATGCGGTCGGGTAGATCCGGACCCTTGAACAGCCGCAGCATGTTGAGCACCATCGCAACGGACATGATGCCCATGCATAAAAGAATTACTGTTGAGAGCATTCGAATACCTCCATCAGAGGCCGCTCATATCGCTGCTTGATCGTCTCGATCAGGGCATCTTCGTCGCTGACAGTCAGCGCGTGAATCAGCAGCATTCGGCGGTCGTCGCTGATATCGGCCGAGACAGTGCCCGGCGTCAGGGAAATCGTACTGGCCAGGAGACTGATGGCAAAATCATCGGTCAGCTCGAGCGGATACTCGACAAAACCTGGCTGCAGGCTGGCATTGGCACCAACCACCAGCTTGGCGACCTCCAGATTTGCAATCGCGATATCACCCAACACCCGCACTGCAAAACGCAGCAACACCAGCGGCTGGTGCAGTTTAGGTGGGTTGGGCCAGAAAACATCTGTCAGCTGCGGTATACCCCAGGCAAGAACGATCCCCAATACCCAGGTGCCCGCAGAAAGGCTGTTCATTATCAACAACCAGACTATGAGCAGTACCAGGCTCAACCAGGGGTGAGGAAAAAATCCACTGCGCGCCATCATGGTTGGCCTCCCGAAGCGACTGGTACAACGGACATGACCTGCTCAATATAGGCTGCGGGTGCAAGTAATTGCGCCGCAGTGGCATCCAGGTAGGCCAGTATCGGATTGGCAAACAACACCAGCCCGGGACTACCGGCCAGCAGAAGCAGGGCTGCAGCAAGTCGAAACCGGTCCAGCGGTTCGGCAACCGCCGGGGCTGCGTCGTAACGCCAGAACAGGGTGGTACCGGCTCTGCTCATGGCTATCAGAACCACCAGACTGCCCACCAGTAGCGCGGGATAAAGTAGCGCCGCTTGCATACCTGTGCCTGCAGCGACCAGAAGCATCGCCTTGCCGAGGAAACCTGACAGCGGCGGCATGCCGATCACCGATATTGCTGCGATAAAGAACAGGGCACTCACCAGCTTGGTATGACCCATCTGCGGCCCGGGTATCAGGCGGGATCCAAATCGAGGGCCTCGCAAACGACTGATAATACCTGCCAGAAGAAACAGAGCCGCGCTCACCCAAGTGGAGTGAATCAGGTAGTAGAGACTCGCGGTCAATGCCTCCTGGGTTCCCATGGCAATACCTGCCAGCAGAGTGCCAACGGAGACCACGATCAGGTACGAAATCAGACCGTTGAGGCTGGCTGCTGCCAGCGCACCGATTGCGCCCAGGGCAATGGTGACCAGGGCAACCGGCCATATCCAGGCGCTTGCCAGGTTAGCCAGCTCCCCTGCTTCGGCACCAAAGATCAACGTGTATACGCGCAATATCGAGTACAGCCCGACCTTGGTCATGATCGCGAACAGTGCTGCCACTGGTGCAGTGGCTGCCGCATAGGCCTTGGGCAGCCAGAAGTACAAGGGGAAGACCGCCGACTTCAGGCCAAATACAATCAGCAGCAGCATGCCGGCGGCACCGGCCACGGGCGCATCGGCCGGACCCAACGTAGCGACCCTCTGCGCCATGTCAGCCATGTTGAGTGTGCCGGTAATGCCATACAGCGTTCCCGCGGCAATCAGAAACAGAGCCGACCCGAACAGGTTCAGCACCACATAATGCAGGCCAGCCCGCACGCGTGCGGACCCGGCCCCGTGCAGCAGCAAGGCGTATGAGGCGATCAGCAGAATCTCGAAGAACACGAAGAGGTTGAACAGGTCGCCGGTAAGGAACGCACCCGTGATACCCATCAGCTGAAACTGGAAGATCGCATGGAAATTGCGCCCCACAGCGTCGTCACCGCGCGAGGCATAGATGATGACCCCAGTGGCCAGCACCGCTGAAATTACAAGCATCAGGGCAGCGAGCCGATCAACCACCAGCACTATGCCAAATGGCGGTTGCCAGTTACCCAGTGCATAAACCGTCGTCGCGGTATCGGCCTGACTCATGAGAATCAGAGCAAGTGGTATCTGTACCAGGGTGGCCAGCAGTGAAAAGGTACGTTTGAGCGTCATGCTGCTGCGCGCCATAAGCAACAACAGTGCGCCAGCAAACATGGGTATGAGAACGGGCAGAACCGGCAAGTGATTCATCAACGGTCTCCCTTGCCATCGACGTGATCACTCTCGAGCTCGCCCTGGGCCCGCAACGCCAGCACCAGCACGTAGGCGGTCATTGCAAAGCCGATAACAATCGCCGTCAGCACCAATGCCTGGGGCAATGGATCAGCGTATTCCTGGGATTGCCCGAGAATGGCTGGCATACCAGTGGATAGACGGCCCATGGCAAAGAGAAACAGGTTAACCGCGTAACTGAGCAGGGTCAGGCCGAGCACTACCGGAAAAGTCCGGGCCCGCAACATCAGATACACGCCGCAACTGGTCAGCACGCCCAGCGTAATGGCATAGAGAAGTTCCATCAGCTTGCCTCCCCAGCATTACGGCCAACCGTCAGTTTGCCCAGATTGGTCAGAATCAATAACGTTGCACCTACCACAGTAAGGTAAACCCCCAGATCAAAGAGCAGAGCGGTGGCGAGTTCCACTTTACCTACCAACGGTATGCCGACGTATTCGAAGGTGCTGGTCAGGAACGGGAAGCCAAACAGCAGGCTGCCCAGACCGGTAAGCCCGGCGATGATGACCCCCATCCCGGCCAGATGATGGTAATCGATGCGCCAGCGCTCAGCAGTCCACTGCACGCCGCTGGCAAAGTACTGCAGAATCAGCGCCACTGCCGTAATCAAGCCGGCAATAAATCCACCGCCAGGCAGATTGTGCCCGCGCAGGAAGATGTACACCGAAACCATCAGAGCCAGAGGGAGGATCACCCTGGACAGATTCACCAGCATCAGTGGATGGGCATCCCTGGCCCAGGGGCGCCCATTGGCATCGGTTTCCGGAGTAAGCAGCCGCAGACCGTCGATCAGGGCATAAATAGCAATACCGGCAATCGCCAGTACCGTGACCTCACCGAGGGTGTCGTACCCGCGGAAGTCGACCAGAATGACGTTGACTACGTTAGTCCCGCCGCCACCGGTCTTGCTGTTGGCCAGAAAGAAACCCGCGATGCTTTCGTATGGACGTGTCAGCACTGCAACCGCCAGGCCCGACACCAGAAGGCCTGCGAAGCCCGCCACCACAATATCGCGAATCCGACGAGCGCTGGACGACTCCACAGGCGTGCGGCGAGGCAGGAAAAACAGGGATAGCATCAACAGGACGATGGTCACTACTTCAACCGACAATTGAGTCAACGCCAGGTCAGGCGCGGAGAAACGCGCAAAGGCCAGCGCAACAAACAGCCCGACCACGCTGAGCATCACCAGGGCAATCAGCCTGTGGCGATGCCAGAATACAGTCGCCAGGGCACCCGCCATCAACATTAACGCGCCCACCAGCGTTACCCCGTCGACCGGGGTCATGGAGACGTCACCGCGCAGCACCGGCAGTTGCAGCAGCCAGAAGCCGCTGGTGACCAAGGCTGCGATAAGCATCCAGGCCAGGTAGCGTTGCAGGGAGGCGTTTTCCAGCAACAGAGTAAACTGTCCTGCCCCGCGGACCAGCGCCTGAACCGCGCGCTCGAACATCAGTTTGGCTTCCAGCTCGGGCAGCCCCTCATACCAGCGATACAGGCCGCTGCGACCTGCATACACCAGCACACCGCCCACCAGCGCGACAACGCTCATTGCCAGCGGCAGGTTGAGTCCGTGCCAGATCGACAGACTGTAGTAGGGCAAGTCGCCTCCCACTGTCGCACTCGCCGCCACGGCCAGCAAACCAGCCACGGTGAACGCGGGGGCCAACCCCACCAGCAGGCAAAGCGCCACCAATACCTCTACCGGCACCTTCATGTAACGCGGCGGCTCATGGGGTGGATATTTTGGCAGGTTGAATGGCTTACCGTTGAAAAACACGTCATGGATGAAGCGCAGGGAATAGGCTACCGAAAACACGCCTGCTAGCGTAGCAACCAGCGGTATCACCCAACTGAAGTTACCGAACTGGGTCAGTTGCAGCGTTTCGGTAAAGAACATTTCCTTGCTCAGGAAGCCGTTGAGCAAAGGGACGCCAGCCATTGCCGACGCTGCCACCATAGCCAGCGTGGCGGTATGCGGCATAAAGCGCCAGAGCCCGTTTATTCGGCGCATATCCCGAGTACCTGTTTCATGGTCGATGATGCCGGCGGCCATGAACAGGGAAGCCTTGAAGGTAGCATGGTTGATGATATGGAAAACGCCGGCAACTGCCGCCAGCTTGCTGTCCAGGCCAAACAGCAGGGTGATCAAGCCCAGGTGACTGATCGTTGAATAGGCCAACAAGCCCTTGAGATCGTGCTTGAACAGCGCAGTACAGGCGCCAAGCAGTAGCGTGATCATCCCGGTAATACTGACCAGGTAAAACCAGAGGTCGGTATCAGAAAGCGCTGGATACATACGTGCGAGCAGGAAGACGCCCGCCTTGACCATGGTCGCAGAGTGAAGGTAAGCGGATACCGGAGTAGGTGCTGCCATCGCGTGGGGCAGCCAGAAATGGAAGGGAAATTGCGCAGATTTGGTAAATACCCCAAGCAACACCAGTACCAGAACGACCGGATACAGGCTGTGAGCTCGAATCAGATCGCCCGAGGCCAATACCGCGGATAGCTCATAGCTGCCAACGATGTGCCCCAACAGCAGAACACCGGCAAGTAGCGCCAGACCACCGCCGCCGGTGACCGCCAGTGCCATACGGGCGCCCTTGCGGGCATCGGTGGAATGCGACCAATAACCGATCAGCAGGAAAGACGACAGACTGGTCATCTCCCAGAAGAACATCATCAGCAGCAGGTTTTCCGACAAAACCACCCCGAGCATGGCGGCCATGAAGAGGAGCAGATAGGCGAAGAATCGACCCATGGGATCATTTTTAGACAGGTAGTAGCGGGCGTAGAGAATAACCAGCAGACCGATGCCCTGAATCAACAGCGCAAACAGAAAGCCCAGGCCGTCGAGCCGGAAGCTGAGATTCAGCCCGATCTGCTCCAACCAGGGCCAGCTCTGCACGAGCACTTCACCGGCAAAAACACCGTCAGACAGGCGCCACAGCAGAAAGAGACCCACCGCCGGCGGCAACATGGTTGCCAGTGCACAGAGAGAACGGCCGTAACGAACTGTCAAAAGAGGTAAAAGGCATCCCAAAAGGGGAAGCAACACAATCAGCGCCAGGGTCATGCGGGACTTACTCCATCAATGGCCTTTCAGGCTTCTATAAGCGACTCATTATCCACACACAGCCTTGCACTGTCATGAATTCGACCAATCGAATGGATACGGACTTTCTATTCCGATTTTTCCCTGACCTTCATTCCCCTTTTTGTCCTGGCCTGTTCAAGAGCATCGCCGAGTGCGCCGACTCGAGGTTTGACCCCCGCCATGTGCCCCGCGCGGGAAATGGCATGGGCGGCCAGAGGCGCTGAAATCAGTAATACGGCGATCGCCAGCAGTATTTCCAACCAGGCGGCGCCCGCGGTAGCCATGAGCACACCGAGCAGCACCAGAATGGCCCCCAGCGCCCCCGCCTTGCTGGCTGCATGCATCCGCGTGTAAGCGTCAGGCAGACGCAAGACCCCTAGCGCGCCAAGCAGACTGAAAGCCGCACCGAGCAGAACAAATATTGAGCCCGCAACGGCGAGGGCTTGGTTCATGGCTCTCTCTCCTGTTCCATTACGTCAGGCTCGATTCTGGCCTGGGAGTGATCAGTACTGTGGGTTCCCTGGAACAGCAGCGCAAAGGCAACGCTACCCAGAAAACTGACCATCGCCAACACTATGGCGACATCCAGCAATACCTCCTGCTCGCTCATCAATGCCAGTACCGCCACCCCGGCTACGCCGATCATGGTCAGTGCGTCGACGGCGACTGCCCGGTCCGGGCGGCTCGGCCCCATCAACAGACGCCACATTATCAGCAGGGTGCTCAACAGCAGCATGCTACCTGCCAGGGGCAAAACCCAAGCGGCTCCGGCCAGCGTCACGTTCACAGATCACCTCCTAAAGGTTGTACCCAGTGCATCAAACGGCTCTCTATCTGTCTAACTGCGGCTATGACCGAATCAGCCGAGCGGGTATCCAGTACATGCACGAAGAGGTCTCCACTGGAGGCGCGATAGTCGAGCGCGAGCGTACCCGGAGTCAGCGTGAGCAAACAGCCCAGCAGGGTTATAAGACGTTTATCCCGGGTGTGCACCGGCACGCACACCACCGCCGACTCGACCTGGCAGCGCGGATTGAGAACAATCTTCGCCACGCCCAGGGAGGCGCTAAATACCTGCCAGATAAACCAGGGAACGAAAACCACTCCGGCCTCCAGCCGCAGTGCGTAAAGGCGGCTGCGCGAGTGCACAAGTCCACCGACCCTGAATATCGGATACAGTGCAGCGAAAGCCACCAACCAATACAGCGGACTCAGAGACGCCAGCAATGCGGCCAGAACGGTAGCCAGCACCAGGTGGATGTAGAGCATCATTCGCGCCTCCCATCCAGCAACTGCAGATAGGCTGGCGCTTCAATCAGCTGGGTCGAAGCCGACATGGCGTACTCCATGACCGGTCCGGCGCCCAGACCAATGGCCACGGTAATCAATCCCAGAACGCCTACCGTAATCCAGGCACCTGCCGGACCTTCCCCCGCAGCACCCAGCAGCGCTGGCTGCGGATGCGCCTTGAGAAAACTCTCGTTCCAGATCTTGCTCATCGACAGCAGGGTGAATACACCGGTAAAAAGCGCGAAAAACGCAGCCACCCAGATGCCAGCGTCCAGACTTGCCTTGACCAGCACAAACTTGGCCCAGAACCCCGAGAGAGGGGGTATCCCCGCCAGGGACAGTGCCGGAATGGCAAACAGAACGGCGAGCAGGGGTGTGCGCGCATAGAGTCCACCCATTGCAGCCAGACGCTCGGAACCGGTGACCCGCGCCGCTATGCCGCCAACAAAGAACAGGTTGGCTTTGACCACAATATGGTGGATGAGATAGAAGACCGCACCTGCCAGCGCCAGAGGCGTGGCCAGGGCCAGACCAAGAATCATGTAGCCCACCTGGCTGACGATATGGAAGGACAGGATACGCCGCACCTCAGTCTGGGCAGCCGCACCCAGTACGCCAATGATCATGGTCGCGCAGGCCACCCACAACAGAACCGAATGCACAATGCCGGGTTCCGGCCAGAGCAGGGTCACGAGCCGGATCAACGCGTACACCCCAACCTTGGTCAACAAACCGGCAAAGAGCGCCGAAACCGGTGTCCAGGCCACGTGATAACTGGCTGGCAACCAGCCGAACAGCGGGAAGAGTGCCGCCTTGATCGAGAAAGATACGAGCATCAGAATCACGCCCAGCCAGGCACCGTCGCTGGCTTGCTCGGCGCGGAACAACACCGCCAGCTCGCCCATGTTCAGTGTGCCTGTGGCCCCATAGACCAGACCAGCCGCGAGGAGAAACAGCAGTGTGGCCAGCATATTGAGGACCAGGTAGGTCATCGCTCCGGACAACCGCCGCTCGCCACCGCCCAGGGCGATCAGCGCGAACGAGCCGATCAACAGGACTTCAAACCATACATAGAGATTGAATACATCCGCGGTGATGAATGCGCCGCAAATACCCGCAAGCAACCCTTGGACGAACAGGTGTGTATCGCGCAGAAAATCCGCCGGCATCGGTTGTCTCAGGCAGTAGATCAGCGTGGCCAGCCCGATCACACCGGTGATAGCGACCATGACCGCAGACAGGCGATCAATCACCAGACTGATGCCATAGGGCGCCTCCCAGCCACCCATCTGGGCACTCAACACTGTATCGCCGGCGGCAATCACGACCAGGTACAGGCCGGTCAGCAGTAGCAGCACAGCACCGATGAGACTGATCGCAGTCACCCAGGCGTGATGACGCTTGACCAGCAGCGCCAGCAGCAGCGTTGTTAGCGGAATAAGAATCGGCAGCACGATGAGGGTATTCATTCCCTGCCCTCCCGATCCTTGCCGTGACCATTACCATGCCCCTGCTCATCGTCCTTGTCAGGAGCGGGCTGCTCGGTTACCTGACTGACACCATCGGTTTCCTTGTCTCCGTGCAGCTCGTGGGTACGCTTTAGCACCGACAGGGCAAACACGAATAACGCAAAACCAATGACAATGGCGGTCAATACCAGTGCCTGGGGCAGCGGATTGGCAGGGTCAAGCGAGCGAGCGCCAGCGAAGGTAAAAGCTGCTTCACTGCCCGAGAAACGACCCGAGGTAAGCACACCCAGATTGATCGCATTACCCAATACCGCGATGCCCAGCACGACGCGCATCAGATGCCTGTCCAGCATCATCCAGACCCCCAGTGCCGCCATGATGCCGGCGGTGATGGCACCAATCCATTCCATCAGGCGGTCCTCCCGATCAGGTTACGTACCATATGGATGACCGAACCGAATACGGTCAGAAAAACACCCACGTCAAACAACAGCGGCGTGCCCAGCTTGACCCCGAATGGTTCGATCCAGAAACCGGTCATAAAGGCGACCTGCGCTCCCAGACCGAACAGACCAGCACCCACCGCACAGGCCAGCCCCAATCCGATAATGGTTGGCGGGTCTATACGCGACAACCCACGTTGAATGCCGCGCCCAAAGGTAACTATCAGTAGGGTAAAGCCTGTCGCAGCCACCAGCCCGCCGATAAAACCGCCACCAGGCAGATTGTGGCCACGCCAGAGAATAGCCAGCGAGACCACCAGCAAAATGGTTGCCAGAGGACGCATGCCCTGGCGAAGCATGAGAGAACCAAACTCGGTTAGACCCCGCGGCTTGTCCTCGGGCAACTGTCCCGCACCCAGCAAGGTAGAAGCCGCCAGTGCGGCGATCGCCACTACCAGTATTTCTCCCAGGGTGTCCACTGCACGGAAGTCCACCAGGATCACATTGACCACATTACTGCCGTAACCAGCCGGCAGACTGTTAGCCAGAAACCAGTCTGCCAGGTCGCCGGGCAACGGCTGGCTGACGGCCGTCATGATCAGCAGAGCAACGGCAAGACCGAAGAGCGCGGCTACCCCTGCGTGCCAGATGTTCATCCCGAGGGTGTTATCCCCACTAGGGGGCACAACCGGCATGCGCCGCAGTACCATGGCCAGAAATACCACGGTCAGGGTTTCAACCATCAATTGCGTGAGGGCCACATCTGGCGCATTGATAGATACGAAAAACAGCGCCAGACCCAATCCGCTCGCCCCCAGGGAAGCCACCAACGCAAGACGCCCCCCCATGAAAGCTGCGCCCGCTGCGCCGCCGAGGGCTAACAGACAGCCGACCAGCCCCGGGATCGATACGGCTGATAACTCTGGCCCATCAAACGGCTGAGCCCTCATCAACAATAGACCTGCGAGCACACTGATGCTCACGATCAGCGTCATTAGTGCCATGTGCAGACGCAGTGAGCCATGCTGAAAAAGACCGGCCACCGCGCCGGCAAACTGGAACAGGCGCTTCAGTGACCTGTCCCAGAGCAGGTCGCCACTGAATTCCCAGACACTGCCCAGACTCTTGGCCAGCGCGCGAACGCTGTCAGCCCGGAAATAGAACAGGGTGCCCAGCCCCAGGGTCAACACGCTGGCCAGTACCGCCGGCGTTATCCCCCCCCACAGATACAGGTTCACATCGACTTCCCCGCTGGCTGCCGCCTGAACAGCAGTGTTGACCAGCCAGGTTTCAGGCCACTGGTTCCACGCCCCCAGACCGAAACCACCGATTGCCAACAGCAGAGGGCCGCTCCACATGACCGGGCTGACTTCGTGTGGCTGTCCTTCCCAATGTGCGCGTTGGCCGAAGAATGTCTTGAAGAAAATCAGGCCGGCGGCAGCGACCAGCAAGGCATTGGTGAGAATCATCACCAGAGTTACAGTCCAGCCGACCGTGCCCATTTCAATCAATCCTGCGTACTTGAACTCCTTGGCGATAAAGCCAAAGAACGGAGGCAAACCGGCGTTGGAGAAGGCGGCCAGCCCGACCGCTATACCGGTCAACGGCATCAATGCGAACAGTCCACCCAGCCGTCGAATATCGCGCGTACCCGTGGAGTGATCAATGGCGCCAACTGCCATGAACAGCGCGCCTTTGTAGAAAGAGTGCGCTACCAGGTACAGCACGAATGCCTGCAGACCGTAACTGGTATTGGTACCGATCAGCATGGTCAGTTGACCCAATACAGCCACCGTGGTGAAAGCCAACATGCGCTTGAGGTCGTACTGTCGAATCGCCAGAACCGCGCCCAGTAATGCTGTCAAAGCGCCAAGGGTGATCAGCACCGTGCTCCAACCCAGACCACCACCCAGCGTGGGATTGAGCCGGGCCAACAGATAGATACCAGCCTTGACCATGGTTGCCGAATGCAGATAGGCCGACACAGGTGTTGGCGCATTCATCGCGTTGGGCAGCCACAGGTGAAACGGGAACTGTGCCGACTTGGTAAAACAACCTATCAGCACCAGGGCAACGATCGCGGGGAACAGGGCACTGTCCTGTACCAGATCAGCCTGCAATTCAGAAAATTGCCATGTCCCTGCAGCAGTGCCCAAAAGCACGAGACCAGCCAGCAGGGCCAATCCACCGCCACCGGTTATCAACAAAGCCTGCAATGCAGCGCGGCGGGATTCGGATTTTTCGTGGTTGAAGCTGATCAAAAGATAACTGGCAATGCTGGTCAGTTCCCAGAATACGAACATCACGATCAGATTATCCGCCAGCACCAGGCCGAGCATGGCCATCATGAAGGTCAGCAGGTAGGCATAGAATCGACCAAGTTGCGGGTGGCCTTGCAGGTAGGCGCCAGAGTACATCACGATCAGCGTACCGATACCCGTGATCAGCAGTGCAAACAACAGGGCCAGGCCATCGAGTCTTAAAGCCATTTCCACATCAAGTAGTGGCACCCAGGCAAGGCTTTCGTAGATCACACCACCGCCCGCCACGATGGATATCTGGAAAGCAAACCAGGCGAAGCTGGCAGCCGGCACCAACGCCAGAAGCAAACCCGAGAAGCGTCCCGCAAAACGGAACAACATGGGCGCGCAGAGACCGTTAATGAAAATAGCTAGTAGGCTGGCCAACATATCAAACCGGCCCTGGTAGATGGTGTGACGACATCAAGCGCGCTCCCGCAAATTCTGGAAAGCTCAATTTACACTTTAAGGAATTAGGGGAATATCTTGACTAACGACTACAACTGTCAGCACGACCAGTTTTTACGAGGCGTATAAATAAGCAGGAGAGTAATCGGATTTGTAGCATTTTGAATCAAAATGCCCGGGGAAATGGCCACGACAATGCATTAAAAAGGCGTCAGGCCGTTGAATCCAACGCACCCAACACCATGAATAACAACCGCGCTCGGTTTATTTGACCACCCTTGTCTGCCCATTGAGGGTCTGTATCCTGACCCGATCGCCTGGTCGAAAAGTAACCTCGGGAGAGGCTTCCTGCACATAGGCGCGCAAACTGCCGTCTTCTTCCTGAACGGTAATCTCGACACCCTGGGCTCGGGTGATGCCCTCTTCTGCAGCAGCACCAGCCATTCCGCCCGCTACTGCACCGATCACTGTGGCAATCGCCGCGCCACGACCGCCACCCACCCCACTACCGGCCACCCCGCCAATAGCTGCGCCGGCAGCCGGCCCGATAATAGTCTTGCTGCCTTCAATCTGAACCGGGCGCACTGCTTCTACAACACCGGTGCGCACAACCTGTGGCTTGCGAGCGTCGTCGCGACTGTAGGTTTCACCTGTCAGTGACGAGGCGCAGCCTGACAGAACGAGCAGGCTACCGAGCAAACAGATCAACACACATTGCTTTTTCATGGGGAACTCCAATTGATAAGGCCTGAACGTTGGACGACGAAAATCCGCCGATGTTGCGAACTGATGAAATTAATCCATGCCTGGAGCGTAATCCTCCGTCAAGATTACCCCGATTAGGGACGTTAGTATGCCTGTAGAAATGTATCTTCAGCTCGCACACACAATAATTTGCTGCAACAACCTGTCGAAAAAACCAAAGGTGCGCGCTATAATTTCGTCCGTTTTAGAGCGGGCCGCCAACAGTGTGGCAAGGTCGCTCACTTTAATTGAATCTGGGTTTCGTCGTAGCCAGGCCAATACAAGAACAATTCCGGGCAGGTTGCCGAACATCATATTGTCCGGAGGTTTTTGCATGCCCCTGTTTCAGGCAGCCTGGTCGTATTACCTGAGCAACCCGTCGCTGGTCATCAATGGTCTGGCGCTTTTTTACGCACTGTCCGGTAGCTGGCTGGTGTTTGCAGCGCAGTGGCGCTTTGCGCGCGGAAGTGTAAGGCTGGCCGCAGGCTTCGCCAGCAGTCTGGACAATGACGAAATGCCCCTCGACCACCGGGTTAATCGCCTTTTCTACCGAGTTGGCCTTGGTTGCCTGACGCTCGCGCTGATATTGAGCCTGTTAAGCACCCGCATCTGATGCAGCGCTCGGCGCGCTTGTCGCCGTCGCTGGCGCCGCCATGCACGCACTGACAACCGGGTTGGCGTACTGCAACAACCACCAGTGTTGCTCGGAGGCAGAGCACCCAGCCAGACGCCTCTCGAACTGCGCCTTCTCGCTCATCAGTCGCTCGGGCTCAAAGTCTGCGCGCCAGTTGTCGATGAAAGCCTCCATATCCGGCAGCGAAAATACTTCGGGCAGATTTTCTACCGCCATGAAATTGCTCGGCCGAAGTTTGTAATTCTGTAATATTTGCCTGTCTACCTCACGGGCAACGGCTTTTGCATCGGGATAGTCGCCTGTCAGGGGCTCACCAAACGCCACATGCACATGTCCCTTGTAGCCGGTCAATCCCTTGGCGATTGAACGGTCATCCTCCCCCGACTCTTTCGTATAGGTACCTGTGCGATCACGCTGCTCCAACTCGCGCGCCTTCATCTGATCACAGGGGTCCCATTCATAGGCTATGGATACGGGAACTATATTCAGACTGCGAACGACCTGTGCGAAGTCCTCTCCCTTGCGGCTCATGCAGAGCATCTTGATAATCGCGGTATCGGTTTCGTCTACTCCATCCTTGGCGCGGCCCTCGGCCTGGGCGATCCAGATGGAGTTCCCGGTTGCAATGGACTGATTGATATACGCCGACAAGGTCTGATAAACGGTGAGCTTTTCCCGTCGGCCAGTTACTGAACGATGCACAATAAAGCTCTTGTTCAATCGCATCAGATCACTGACAAAAGGCCTCTGCAGCAGATTGTCACCAATGGCAATACGCGGTGTGGGATGACCCGCATGGTAAAGCGCATAGTTGACGAACGCCGGATCCATAACGATGTCACGGTGGTTGGCAAGGAACAGATGAGGACGGTTCTTGGCCAGACCATCCAGCCCGCTGTAGCTGACATCCGCGACACTGCGTTCAATAAGACGATCCAGGTATGGCTCCATGCGATGCTGCAGCTCGTCCACGCTATCTACTCGACGAGTCTGCCGGCGCAAGCCGGCTCCTACCGCTCCTTTGGCCAGGCGCGGAAACCACCGATTCAGCCGTGGAAAGTGATGGCTTGCCAGGATACCCAGAAGCTCATCGTCACGGGTCAGTCGCTGCAGCACTGCAGGGACTTCTTCATCGGTGTAGGGTCTTATAGCGTCGAACTCGAGCATGTCATCCTCGTTTGAACGTGTTTCAGCCGCGCATTATGCGGTTCGACGGCCGGTTTCGCCAGATTGACGATAGGACTACACTGCCGGTAAACCGAAAACAGGAGCAAAATCACATGCAGGCGATCGAAGAAGCTCAATTGAACTGTCCGCACTGTGATGAGCCCATTTCACTGCTGCTGGATCTGTCCGGTGGTACTCAGGCCTATGTTGAAGATTGTCAGGTCTGTTGTCAGCCGATCCATGTCAGTCTCTGGATTGACCATGGTAATGATGAGTACCACGTAGACTTGCGCAGGGAACAGGACTGATCATGTTATGTGCCTACCGACCGCAGGATATGTCTGAAGCCCATCTGTTGCGCCAAATGCTTAACGACCATCAGGTCACCTGTCACCTCAGTGGTGAGTACCTTCAGGGTGGTATCGGCGAACTACCCGCAATGGACCTGCTTGGCCTCTGGGTAACAGCCCAGGATCTCGGGCTCGCAAGGGAGTTGATACATGCCTGGCAACAGGCCACTCCGATCATGCCTGAAATGGACGACATATGAGTGGTCGACTGGCGCAATTTACCGCGCCCTTGAAAGAGATACCGGAGGATTGGAAACCACAGTGGAATCTGGCGCCAGGTCAGCGACTTCTGATCCTGCGCAAAACTGCTGGCAAGCTGGAAGGTGCCAGGGTGCTATGGAACCTCACACCCAGTTGGCTGCGTCAACTCGACCGCGCCGCCTTCAGCGCTCAGGCTGAATTTCTTCACGAAAAACCCATGTTCGGAGAGGCTCTTGCGCAGCGGCGCTGCATCATTCCGGTCGATGGTTTCTTTGTCTGGCATGCCCAGGGCAAGCGCAAGCAACCCTGGTACCTGAGGCGTCATCAGGGTGGACTGGCAATAGCCGGATTGTGGGAGCGCTACAGCCTGGACGATGGTAGTTTCTGGGACAGTTGCGCGCTGGTAACGGCACCTGCCAAGGGGCTTCCTGCTCGTCTGTCAACACGGATGCCAGTGACTTTCAATCAGGCCGAGCAGGCCATCTGGCTGGCCTCCGCGACAGCGGTCAGCGCCCTGCAGCCTTTGCTGCTGAACGCTGCCTCCCAGGTAACCATGATGCACCCGGTCAACCCCTCAATGAGCAGCCCGACAACACTGGGCGCCCAGTGCTGCGCGCCCAGCGGCAAGGCCATCACTCTGGACTGATTCTGGCGAATCAGACCTTGAACTGGTTGATCAATCTGCGCTGCTGCTCAGCCAGGCGCGTCAGGCCTGCACTGGCTTCGGATGCTTCCTGCGCACCACCAGCAACGGATTTGGCTACCTGATCGATGGTCGCCACATTGCGATTGACATCCTCGGCTACCGAACTTTGCTCCTCGGCAGCGCTGGCAATCTGGGTGTTCATCTCGGTAATGATCGATACGGCCTGGGTTATGGATGTCAGTGCAGCGTCGGCTTCTTCTGCCTGGAGCACACTTTCCTCGGTCCGACTGCGGCTTTGCTCCATGACCTTGACGGTATCGCGAGTACCCTTCTGCAATTGTTCGATCATCGTCTGGATTTCTTCAGTCGAACTCTGCGTCTTCTGCGCCAGGTTGCGGACCTCGTCGGCAACCACAGCGAAACCTCGCCCCTGCTCGCCCGCCCGCGCCGCCTCGATGGCCGCATTCAACGCCAGGAGATTGGTCTGCTCTGCGATACCGCGGATGGTCGCCAGAATACCGGTGATGTTATCGCTGTCGCGGGCCAGTGACTGCACACTGGCTACCGCTTTCTTGATGTCCTCCGCCAGGCCCTGCGTAGCGGCCGCACTGGCCTTGACAACATCACGGCCGTGACTCGCCGAGCCATCGGCGTTTCTGGCCGCTTCTGCAGCCTGGGAGGCGTTACGGGCAACGTCCTGGGCAGTGGCCGTCATCTGCGTAACAGCAGTCGCTACCTGATCGATCTCGCTAAGCTGACGCTGAATGCCGTCATTGGTACGCATGGCGATATCTGCGGTGTGCTCGGAAGCGTCGGTGACCTGGGCAACAGATCCGACTACTTCGCGGATCATCGCCTGCAACTTGTCGAGAAATCTGTTGAAGCCTACGGCTATGGAGCCCAGCTCATCCCCCCTGTCTACCGTCAAACGCTTGGTCAAATCGCCCTCCCCCTGGGCAATATCATCAAGCATCGCTACCAGACGGCGCGCTGGGCGAGACAGGCTGAGGCCCAGCAAAACCATTACCAGCAAGCCGGCCAGCGCGACAATAACGCCAATGGCAATCAGGGTTGCAGTATCACTAGCCTGGCGGGATTTCATCTCACCGGTCAACGTAGCCACGTCGCCCATGACAGCATCCAGTGGCAGCGTGATAAGCAGAGTCCAGCGGCTACCCGTCTCACCAATGGGAACCGGCATCACCAGCTCGATATGACCACCCGCTTCATCCACATCGTATATGAGCTCGTCACCCAGGGCTCCGATATTGGCGATCTCATTATCGTCAAGGATCTTGCTTGCGGGATCACCAGGGCGAGCATCATCACCGGTGTATGCAACCAGCCGACCATTACTGCTGATCAGCGCCTGCTCTCCAAGTCCGTTGAAGAGCTCCGCATTGTTTTCCAGCAGGGTCTGCTGAATGAAATCAAGGGACAGATCAACGCCCACGATTCCACGGAATTCGCCATCGGAAATGATCGGTACCGTGAATGAGGACAGCATGACCTGCTTGCCGCCCAAATCGTAGGGCGCAGGATCAATCACGCAGGGTTTGAGGGTGTCGCGCGGGCACAGATAATATTCCCCCGCGCGCACGCCGGTAGCCGTTATGGTCTCACTCTCAAGATCAGAAAGTGCGTCCAGTTCGGGCTCTCCACCTTCGCCTCTGAACCACCAGGGCATGAATCGGCCGGTGCCGTCATACCCGTCGGTTTCAACACCCTCGAAATACTGGTCCAGATCATCGAACGCATTGGGTTCCCAGCCGACATAAACGCCCAATAGCTCAGGGTTTTGCACGAGGGTATTTCGCAACACCCGAACCATTTCCTCCCGGCTCATCATCAGCGTGGATAAGCCGTCAGGCTCAATCTCACCAAGCAAACGGTTAAGCTGCGAGAGTTGATCAGCGACCATGAAAGGGTCACTCAGGCGACGACGTATACGCTGACTTTCAGCAGAAGCGACGGCTGTTAGCTGACCCTGGACCTGGCGCTCGATCAGCTCACGGCTGCTATCCTGTACAAACTGCTGACTACGGTCCGCCGAGTTGACGCTGTAAAGCGTTACCAGGCCAACGGCAGCGAACAGGCACGCCCCTGCTAGTACTACAATAGCGGACTGAATGGATTTGAATTTCATGCGTTACCCCGGCTGGACGTGTTCCCTATGAACTTATCGGCTGGCGCACGCAGATCTTCAGCACCATTTTGAATTGATAGGCATTTTAATCAATCGGCTGATAGCTAACTGACGCACAATGCCAACCATACAAACGGATCAAGCTGTTTGATCCGTGGTATTCACAACACAGGATTATCCCCAAATGCGCAGTCGTCTCATATTACTCTTGTTACCGTTATTGATACTGACCGGGTGCCAGGCAGTGCAAACCACGCAAGGCGGCGCTGTTGGCGTTGATCGCACGCAATACATGTTCGGCGGACTATCCAGCGACGAAGTCGACAAGATGGCAGCGCAGTCCTACGCCAAGCAGTTGGCAGAGGCCCGCGCCAAGGGACTGCTCAATACCGACAAGGCAATGCTCAATCGTCTTCGCCGAATATCGAGCCACCTGATACCCGAGGTTACGCACTTCCGGCCGGATGCGAAAAACTGGAACTGGGAGGTCAATCTGATCAAGAGTGACCAGATAAACGCCAGTGCAGCCCCTGGTGGCAAGATTCTGTTTTATACCGGCATTGTCGACAAGCTTAAACTCAGTGATGCGGAGATAGCCCAGATCATGGGCCACGAGATCGCCCACGCCCTGCGCGAGCACGGACGCGAGGCAATTTCCCGCGCCTACACATCACAGATGGGTACCCAGATCGCCGGCGCCCTCCTCGGCCTCGGAGAAGGCAGCATGCAGGTAGCCGATGCCGCGGTGCAATATGGTCTGATGCTGCCAAACAGCCGCTCGAATGAAACCGAGGCAGATCTGATCGGCATGGAGCTTGCTGCGCGGGCTGGATACTCACCGGAAGCTGCTGTGAGCCTTTGGCAGAAAATGGCCAGCGCCTCCCAGGGCAGTCCACCGCAGTTTCTCAGCACCCACCCATCGACAGGCGGGCGCATCCAAACCCTGCGAGCGACCATACCGAGTGTCAGACCTCTGTATGAGGCATCGAACAAGCGTTGACATACCCAGGTCCAAACATGACCAGCGCCCGCCACCGGTAAGCGCGTAAGGTATAGAAACTGGAACGGCAAAAACCACAAAGCCGGAAGTCGCCTTTGGCACTTCCGGCTTTTGTGCATCTAGCCCGTGTTCAATGCCAGCCAACCGGCATATAGTCCCATCAGCAAAAAGGCGAAGGCTGCGACACTGCGTATCAGGCCCAATGGTAATTTCGCCGCAGCAGCATTGCCCATGAACACTACCGGCACGTTGGCCAGCATCATGCCCAGGGTGGTTCCCATGATCACCCATACATAGGCTTCAAATTGCGCCGCCAGTACCACGGTCGCGATCTGAGTCTTGTCACCCATCTCGGCAATAAAGAAAGCCACCACTGTCGCCATGAAAGCACCGTAATGACTGATAGGTGGAGTGTCGTCATCGTCCAGCTTGTCGGGCACCAGCGTCCAGGCTGCCACGGCAAAAAAGGACACCGCGAGAATGCCGTAGAGCCAGGTATCGGTTAGCAGGGAGCTGACAAATTGGCCGAGAGCACCGGCAAGCGCGTGATTGGCCAGGGTGGCGACGAGAATGCCCAGCACGATCGGCCAGGGTCGACGAAAGCGCAGCGCTAATACCAATGCCAACAACTGGGTTTTATCGCCTATTTCGGCGAGAGCAACGATACCGGTCGAGACCAGAAAGGATTCCACAGATTTTCCAGAGAGGGCGGGTCAGACAAACCATTGACACATGTCTACCCCCCGCCCTCGGTTGGTCGATATGTGTCAAAGGTCTCGTCAAACCCTGTCGGCTTCATGCTGAATACATGAGCGACGGCGGGTCGCAAGTACCATGGTCTGCGGACCAATTATGTTGATACTTGCCTCTATTGAGAGACTACTCCCCTAAGACGAGCTGAAAGATAACCCACACCCGCCACATGGTCAACCGGGAGCGACAGCGGAGTAGACCTTGAATCGGCTGTTCTCCCTGAGTACGTCGCATGGGCCGATATGCGCTTCGATGAGGGCGGGATAGCGCAGAAACCCATTGGCCACGATACGCATTTCGCCGCCGGGTAGCAGGTGGCGCGTCATCTGCTCGAAAAAGCGCTCGGCGATACTGGTGTCGTGTTTGATGCCGGTATGAAACGGAGGATTGCTGACCACTGCTGCCAGCCGCCCGTGCACATCACTCAAGCCATCAGAGGGGTAGACCTCCGCCTCCACGCCGTTGCGCTCCAGTGTCTGACGCGCGCAGTAAAGCGCCAGGGCGTCAACATCGACCATCTCGAAACGGCTACCCGGATTACGCCGGGCCAAAGCGGTGGCGAGCACACCTGCACCACAACCAAAATCCAGCACTTTTCCACTTGGCAACGGGGCAAGTTCTTCAAGGAGCAACTGACTACCTTCGTCCAGCCGACCGTGGCTGAAAACGCCAGGCAGACTGACCAGGTCTATGCTCTGGTCAGCCAATTCGATGTGAACATCACGCTGCCAATTGGCCAGGTCGAATGGCGACGCGCTGCCACTCACCGGCATGCGCCATAACTGGCAGTGCCGCGCGGAGTCGAGTTTCTCTGCACCGCTGCCGTAGGGCTGCATGAGCTTTTCGGCACGGCTGATCCCACCTTTTTTCTCGCCTACCAGATACAGCGGGCAACCGGCGGTCAACATGGGCGCTATTTGCGCCAGTGCATATTCGGCGCGTTCCAGAGCCTTGGGTACGACCAGAATGGCAGCATCAAGGCCTTCGATCTGGGGGCAGAGGTGCGAAAAGCTCAGTTTATCTTCGTCAATCTGACCAACCAGGCTGCGCTGCACCGACCAGTCCCAGGTCCATACCTGCCAGTCGGCGTCGATGCTGCTGACCAGGTCGTCCGCGGGAGGATTGACCAGCAGCACGCGCTTTCCAGCAAAGAGCTCATCGCTGCGCTCAAGTATCTGGCTGATATTTTCCATAAAAACTCCGCTTCTAGGTGAAAGCTGATTGCCCGGGGCTGGAGATTGTAAGCGTGGGCTGCGCAGACTGAAAGCGCAGAAGGAGGTACTTGTCGCCCTTAAGCTTGAATTCAAAACCCATTTTGGTTGAGCTCTGTGATCAACACTCCCAGCCTGCCAGGCTGTGCGCTCAACTGGCATCGGCGTGATGCAGGGTTTGCTGTCCAAGGTCAAAAACAACCCCCACCTGACCGCGGAACGGTTTGGTTTTATCTCGGGCTACTCAGTAGCTGGTAGCAGACGCAGGGCGATAGGACTAAGCCGACCGTCGATGGCAGGGATGCCATCGTCGAGCCTACAGGGACGTATTTACGGCGTGTCGGCGTGGACTTTCGGTCTGGGGATGTTTGACTCGATATTCAAGAATCATTGGGCCTCGCTGTTCAGGATCAAAAGCCAAGCCTCGGCAGGATAGGGATCGCTGGGGTCAGTTTTTGCGGGGCTTGGCGCGCGTGGTTGGCTCTGCCTGCAGGGGATCATCCGGCCAGTAGTGCTTGGGGTAACGTCCTTTCATGTCTTTTTTGACTTCAAGGTAACTACCGGTCCAGAAACCGGCCAGGTCCTGGGTGACCTGCACTGGGCGTCGGGCCGGCGACAGCAGATGGAGCTTGAGCGCGACCTGGCCACCGGCAATCCGGGGGGTATCGCTGCTGCCAAACATCTCCTGCAGACGCACCGCAAGCACCGGCGGGCTGTCACTGTAATCGATACGAATCTGCGAGCCTGTGGGTACCATCCAATGGGTTGGTGCCTGCTCATCCAGTTCACGGGGCAAGGGCCAGGGCAGCAGGCCCGTCAGAATAGAGCTCAGGTCCAGGTTGCCGAAATGCGCCAATCGGGTGACCTTGTCGAGCCATGGCGCGAGCCACTGCTCCAGCGTATCGAGCAATGCCTGGTCGGAAAGGTCAGGCCAACGACTGTCCGCTGTTGTCTGCATATCCAGATCGCGTAGCAGATTGACGCGCGCCTGCCACTGACGCAGGGCCGGTGTCCATGGCAGCAGCTCCAGACCCTGCTTGCGTACTACCTGGCAAAGAGCCTGGCTGCGCTGCGCCGGGTCGATCTGCTTTAGGGGCTGGCGGCTGAAGACCAATGCACCCAGCATCTGCTGGCGCTCGGCAACCAGGGTTTCACTCCGGGCATCCCATTCCAGGGTTTCACGGGAGACAAGCAACTCGGATAAGTGTGCTTCTATCTGCTCTGGCAACAGCGCTGCGGCGAGAAAGATTCGCGCGCTGCTCTGCCCTGCATACCCTCCAAGACTGGCTACCGCTAGCCACTGCTGGCCTTGCAGGCTATCCACGCTGGCAAAGGCGGCGGCCCGGCCGTTGGCCAGTCGGTATTCGCTTCCCGGTTCTGCGCGCCGGCTGGCTATACGATCGGGATAGGCCATGGCCAAGAGCACGCCCGCCCAGGACTCGTTATGCGGATCACTCACAGGGTTGGTAACGGGCGAGCGCTCGACCAGTCTGTGCCATTGCTTTGCCAGGGTTCGCGCCCGCTGCAATGCTCCGCGATCTGCTGAGGGTTCCGCGCGGGGATCGTCAAATAACGCAAGACGGCGAGCCAGGTCAGCATCCTCCACACCACGCAGCAAGTCGCGCTCGCTGACCACTGCTGCCACCCGACAGGCCATTTCGCCCAGACCCAGGCGCTGCCCCTTCAAAAGCATATGCGCCAACCGCGGATGTACCGGCAAACCAGCCATCGCCGCCCCATGCTGCGTTTGCAACCAGCCGGCTTCCCCTTGTTGCAATGCACCCAGGCGCTCCAGTAAGTCACGACCCTGCTGCAGCGCGGCAGAAGGTGGCTGATCAAGCCAGGCCAGCTCGTCCGGATTCTGTACGCCCCATCCAGCCAACTGCAAAGCCAAAGGCGCCAGGTCCGCCTGTAATATTTCCGGTTCGCTGCGCGCCGCCAACTGATCCTGCTGGCTAGCCGACCAGAGACGGTAGGCGACGCCAGGTTCGAGGCGGCCAGCGCGGCCAGCTCTCTGCTCCGCAGTTGCACGGGACACCCGGACTGTATGCAAGCGCGTCATACCCGAGACGGGATCAAAAGCTGGCTGCCGGGCAAGACCACTGTCGATCACTACCCGCACCCCGTCTATCGTCAAGCTGGTCTCGGCTATAGAAGTGGCCAGCACCACCTTGCGCTGCCCCGGGGAGGCGGGCTCGATTGCCTGACGCTGGCTGGCAAAATCCAGCTCGCCGTGCAGCGGAATCACCCGAATCTCGCCCTGCCCCACCAAAGCATCCTCCAGCTGACGCTGCACCCGACGGATCTCGCCGACGCCCGGCAGAAAGGCAAGAAAGCTGCCGCCCTCCTCCACCAACGCCTGGAGAATGCATTGCACCACCAGTGAATCCACAGGCTGACCTGGCCTGAACGGATTTCCGTAACGAACATCAACCGGGTATTGACGGCCCTGACTGCTAATCAGCGGCGCGCCATCGAGAAGATCACACACCGCGGCCGTATCCAGGGTTGCCGACATAATCAGCAATTTCAGCGGCGCGTCATCGCGCAGGTATTGCTGAGTCTGCAAACAAAGAGCCAGTCCCAGGTCGGCATCCAGGCTGCGTTCGTGAAACTCATCGAATATAACCAGCCCGACCCCCGGCAGTTCGGGGTCAGCCTGGAGCATGCGCTGCAAAATACCCTCAGTGACCACTTCAATCCGGGTAGCAGCACTGACCCGACTTTCCAGGCGGATGCGATAACCTACAGTCTGCCCTACCGGCTCGCCGAGCAATTGCGCCAGACGCTCGGCCGCGGCACGGGCTGCAAGCCGGCGTGGCTCGAGCATGATGATCTTCTGACCGCGGAGCCAATCGCTGTCGAGTAGCGCCAAAGGCACCATCGTAGTCTTGCCAGCACCCGGCGGCGCCTGGAGCACAGCGGCAGGATTGGCAGCCAATGCGTGCTTGAGCTCAGGCAAGATCAGATTCACGGGAAAATCATTCATTCGGTTGCAGCACCATCGTTAAAAGCCGCTATCATACCCCTACAGGACTCGGGCTGATGACTGTCGCCCCGTCAACTCTCCTGAAGCTTACCCATCAACACCAAGGGACTTGATCATGCGAATGAAAACTCTGGCCTCCGCCCTGCTAGTAACCGCTCTTACCAGCCAGCTGGCCGCCTGCGGCACCCTTTTCTATCCAGAACGCCGTGGCCAGATAAGTGGGCAGATCGATTCGGGTGTGGCAATACTCAACGGCATCGGCCTGCTGTTCTATGTCATCCCCGGTGTCATCGCCTTTGCCGTCGATTTCGCAACGGGTGCCATTTACCTTCCAGACAACCGCTACAGTATTGCTCCTGAGCAGCTGAACAAGGCCATTGGCGCAGATGGCCAGGTGGACACCGTTAAGCTCAAAGCCCTTATTCAACAGGAGATCGGCGTGGACCTGCCGCTTGAGCGCGCCCAGCAACTGGATCGCCCCGATGCTATGCAGTTGGCAGCATTGGGTCTGCAGCCCCGCGCGTGATGACCCAGCCCCAACATCTGGAGCTCCCGGAACGGGAACGGCTACTCAAACTCGCCACCTACGCTTCGGTAGCTGTGGCCCTGAGTCTGATAGCCCTCAAGAGCGGCGTCTGGATGGCCTCCGGATCAGTGAGCATCCTGGCTTCACTTATTGATTCGTTGATGGATAGTGCTGCGTCTATCATCAACCTGTTTGCTGTGCGTTATGCGTTGAAACCGGCAGATCAGGAGCATCGTTTCGGTCATGGCAAGGCCGAGGCGCTGGCGGGGCTGGCGCAGTCGGCCTTCATCACCGGATCAGCTTTACTGGTTTTGCTGCAGGGCATCGAACACCTACTCAACCCACAGCCCATCGCTGCAACATGGCTTGGCATCGGGGTCATGATTCTTTCGATCGTCGCCACCCTGGGCCTGCTGGCTGTTCAGAAGCATGTGATTGCTCGCACCGGATCTACCGCAATTGGTGCCGATGCACTCCACTACCGCTCAGACCTGCTCCTCAACGGCAGCGTCATAGTCGCGCTACTGCTGGCCAGCTACGGCATACAGCGTGCTGACGCTGTAATGGGACTGGGAATAGCGGTGTATATCGGTTACAGCGCAATGCGAATCGGACAGGATGCAATTCATATCCTGATGGATCACGAGCTTCCCGATGAGGTACGCACGGAAGCCTTGGCTCTGGCGCGTGCGGTACCCGGTGTGGTGGACATACATGATTTTCGCAGTCGACAGTCAGGGCACCACTGGTTCATGCAGATGCACGTGGAGTTGCCCGGCGACATGCCATTACTAGAGGCCCACGAGCTCGGCGAATCGGTTCGTGCGGCGTTGGTTGAGCGCTTTCCGCAGGTCGACGCGCTGATCCACACTGATCCGGTCTAGGGGTGACGACCTGTAATACCTGCTTAAGGGATAGCACTCCAGATAAAAGAACGGCCGACTTCCCATTGGAGCCGGCCGTTCTTTTTAGCGTCCTGTACACATCCGGATAGGAGGCTGCCTGATTCCCGGGCCTTGTGAGCTGGGAGGCCGGCTGGCGAGAATCCGGTAGGATTTTTACCTTCCTCTCCCCGGATAAGGGAGAGGACTGGACGAACCGGCCTTGGCTTCGAACTTGGGACTATATTACCCTGCCACCCATGGCATTTCTTGCCTAATATTGCTCATTTAGACTACCTTAAAGCAATATTATCTGCCTATTACCCTAATATGAGCAATTAGAGGCGAAAACAGGATGAATGAACACAATCTCGACCGTTACGACCTGAAAATACTGGCTGCCCTGCAGAGCGATGCCCGCATCAGCAATCAGGAGCTGGCAGAGCATATCGGTTTGTCACCCTCACCCTGCTCCAGACGGGTAAAGCAATTGGAGGACAGCGGCTATATAAGGCGCCAGGTCGCACTGCTGGAACCTCGTCGACTGGGTCTGACCCTCACAGCCTTTGTGATGATCGGCATGGATCGGCACACGCCCGAGCGATTTGCCGGCTTCGAAGCCGTCATCCGGGACTGCCCCGAAGTGCTCGACTGCTGCCTGGTGACAGGAATGGACGCCGATTATCACCTGCGTGTCGTGGTCCCCGACATGGAGCACTACCAGCAATTCCTGCTGGGGCGCCTGACCCGCATCGATGGCGTATCCAGCGTACGCTCAAGTTTCGTGCTCAATCAGATCGTTGACAGTACAGAGCTGCCGCTTGGGCACCTGCAGAATAAAACGTCCTAGAGCCTCTTCCCTGCGACAAGGCGCCACAGGCCGCGGCATGGAAAATGGTTATAATGCTGATCCAGGTCAATGACATTTATCGCAAGGGAGATCTTTGTGAACTATCAAGAATTTGAAGCCCTCGCCATGCCGCTGATGATCTTCGCCCTTGTAGCATTCATGGGCTATATCGTCTGGGATCTGGCGAAGAAGTCCAAGGCCGGCCGTTATGGAACTATTGTTCTGTTCATGGGGCTGGGCCTCGGCGTCATGGGCTTTGTAATCAAAGCGATCATCATCGAACAGGTCGGCGGCTAAAAACCCCGCCAGATTGGCACATTCCCCTCCTGCTCCAAGACCTGAATCCTGATTCACTGATTTAATCCATGAATCAGGATTCATACAATGGCGTACCGTACTACACAAGCCCGACTAGAACGGGACCATGCCCTGCGCGAACACATTCTGAATTGCGCTCTGCACCAGGTAGCCGACGGCGGCTTTGCTGCGCTGACCATGAATGCCCTGGCGGAAAATGCGGGGATAGCCACTGGCAGTCTGTACCGTTATTTCCCCGGCAAAGCGGCACTGGCCTGCGAGGTGTTCGCCCGCGCCACCCGCATAGAAATAGACAGCCTGAAAATCGCTTTCGCTGGCCAGGGCACAGCCTCCCAGCGGTTGCGCCGGGGTATTGCCCAATTCGCCACACGAGCCTGGCACAGCAGGCAACTAGCCTATGCGTTGATCGCCGAGCCGGTAGAATCGGAGGTGGATGCGCAGCGACTGCGCTACCGCGAAGCCTACGCCGAGCTGTTTACTCGATTGATTCGCGAAGGTAACGCCGACGGTAGTTTCAACGTTCTGAACATCCCTGTCACGGCCGCTTGCATGGTCGGCACCGTGGCCGAATCACTCATCGGCCCCCTCTCACCTCAAGCACGTGCGCTGAGGGCAAGCGGTCTGCCCAGTGAGAGTCTCGAAAGCGTTACCAGCGCCCTCACCCTTTTCTGTCTGCGCGCCCTGGGCGCCAAGGAGCCTGACAATGCAGCCCTCTGAACACGCCATGTCGTTTGCCGAAACCCACGAGGTAACCAACCAGGCTCCACCCCTGGAAGGTATCAATCTGTATCGGGCCGACCTGCCACTACAGGAGTGGCTGCATCGCTTTGGCGGAGGCTGGGCCGAGGACCACCTGGATACCTATGGCAAACTGACCGGGGATCAACTGATGCAGGCAGGATTTCTTGCCAACGAGAACAAACCGGTTTTTAAAAGTCATGATCGCTTCGGCAACCGTATCGACGTTGTCGAATTTCACCCTTCCTACCACGAGCTGATGAACGCTGGCATCACTCAGGGCATTACATCGGCCCCCTGGAACAACCCGCGGCCTGGTGCGCACGTGGCTCGAGCCGCGAGTATGTACCTGCATAATCAGATCGAGTCGGGCACCTGCTGTCCGATGACAATGACCTACGCCTGCATCCCGAGCCTGCGCATGCAGCCAGATCTGGCAAACGCATGGCTGCCAAAAATCCTCTCGGGTCATTACGACCCACGCAACCTGCCAATAGCACAGAAGACCGGCGCGACCATCGGCATGGCAATGACCGAGAAACAGGGCGGCACCGACCTGCGTACCAACACCACCCGCGCGCAGCCGCTTGGTGCTGGTGGTCCAGGCCAGACCTATGAGCTGATCGGCCATAAATGGTTCTGCTCGGCGCCTATGTGCGATGCTTTCCTGACCCTCGCGCAGACCGACAAAGGGTTGAGTTGTTTTTTGCTGCCGCGCCACCGCCCGGATGGCAGCCGCAATCAATTCTACATCCAGCGCCTCAAGAACAAGCTGGGCAACTGGGCCAATGCATCAAGCGAGGTGGAGTACCGTGGCGCACTGGCCTGGATGGTTGGCGAAGAAGGCCGCGGTATTCCAACCATTATCGAAATGGTCTCACTGACCCGATTCGATTGCATGATCGGCTCCAGCTCGCTGATGCGTCAGGCGCTATCCCAGGCAACACACCACTGCGCCCATCGCTCTGTGGGCGGCCGCCCCTTGGCCGAACAACCATTGATGCAGAACGTTCTGGCTGATCTGGCACTGGAGAGCGAAGCAGCGCTGGCTTTGACCATGCGTATGGGTAAGGCGATCGACAGCGGCAGCGACCCGCACGAGAAGAAATTTGCTCGCCTGGTTACAGCTATCGGCAAGTACTGGATCTGCAAACGCGCTCCGGGAATGATCAACGAGGCCCAGGAGTGCCTGGGCGGCGCTGGCTATGTGGAGGAGAACATCATGCCGCGACTGTACCGCGAAGCACCGGTAAACTCGATATGGGAAGGCTCTGGCAACGTGCAATGTCTTGATGTATTACGCGCACTGTCCAAGGAGCCTGGCGTTCTGGAAGTATTGTTCAGCGAACTGGGCGACGGCCACGGTGATGCGAAGCTGACTCGGCATATCGAGAAGATCAAAGCGGATTTCAGCGATACCGACGATATTCAATATCGCGCTCGACAGTTGACTGAGGACTTGGCCGTGGCGCTGCAGGCTAATTTGCTGTTGGAGGCAGGCAATGATGTCGTATCCGACGCCTTTATAGCCAGCCGCCTGGCCGGCCATGGCCGCGCATACGGCACCCTGCCACGCAGTGCTGATGCCGCGGCTCTGGTAGCCAGGGCCACCCCGAGCTGGTGAGCGCCATAGGTGAAAGTCGAGTTACATCTAGACCGGCAGATCGACCCAACATCTTCGGCCGACCTGGGGCTCGGCTTCCGGCGGAATGAGAGACGCGCCTCGACACGATCACTGGCGCACACTAGGATCAACTGCCCACCCACTGTCAGATTCGCGCATGCCTCCAAAAAGTCCACGACGTCCTGTCCGCCCTGCCGCTACTAAATCGGTTCAAATACGCCGCAAGGCACAGCCGCCGCCCGCCGTCAGCCTGCTCGTGGCGCTGAACAAACCGTTCAACGTGCTCACTCAGTTCACCGACGGCCAGGGCCGACAGACTCTGAAGGACTTTGTTGATATACCAGGCATCTACCCAGCCGGCCGGCTGGATCGAGACAGCGAGGGACTATTGCTGCTGACCAACGACGGTCGATTGCAGGCCAGCATCGCGGATCCGCAACACAAATTGCCCAAAACCTATTGGGTGCAGGTAGAGGGAGTCCCATCTGCCGATCAACTTAGCCAGCTCCGCAACGGCCTACAGCTCAAAGATGGCCCTACACGGCCAGCTGAAGTGATACCGATGGAGGCACCCGACCTGTGGCCCAGGCACCCTCCTGTGCGATATCGCGCGAGCATCCCCACCAGTTGGCTAAGTATCTCGATAAGTGAGGGACGTAACCGCCAGGTACGTCGCATGACGGCGGCGGTAGGCTTACCCACACTCAGGCTTGTACGGGTACGAATCGGCGATTGGCAGTTGGACGGACTTCAGCCCGGCCAATGGCGGGAGCTGACACTCAACTGAACCGGACGCCTCAGTAACGCAATCCTAAAGTGCGAAAAAAAGTGCCAATCAGCCAGATAGGGCCTATCAGCAGAAATTGCAGATCCTTGAGGAAGGACGGCTTCTTGCCCTCCAGGTGATGGCCGATGAATTGACCAATCCAGGCCAGTACGAAAATCGCGACGCAGGGCCAGAATACAAAGGTCATATTCCATAGGATCAGCAGCATGAGCAGGCTAACCACTAGCATCACAGCCGCAATCCGCCACGAGAGCATTACATAGAAAGCCATTCCCGCGGCTACTACGATTACCGACACCCACGGATCAATCGCCCAGGATATCCCCAACACACTGAATGTAATCAGTGGCACGCAGATCCAGTGCAACACTTTGTTGATGGGGTTTTGATGACTCTCGCCGTACTGATCGAACCACTGGTCTATCGCACGCATGCTCTGCTCCATCCGTTTTTTGTAGGTTATGCGCTGGGAGTTTGCCTCCGACCCATGGCGGTCGAAGATACGTCCGGTGATAATTACCCGTTGCAAAGCACTGCCGCTACCCTGCCGGCGTCCAACGCATAATGGTAAGCTTAGTCTATGAAAACACTACTCCCTTTTCGTCCCGTCGTACTCTGTCTTTCCGGCCATGATCCAAGCGGCGGTGCCGGACTGCAGGCCGATATCGAGGCTTTGATCGCCCAAGGCTGCCACGCAGCGCCAACAGTAACAGCCCTGACGGTACAAAATACCGTGAACGTCAGCGACTTCCGCGTCCTTGACCGCGAATGGGTGCTGGCTCAAGCCAATGCGGTGCTTGATGACATGCCGGTGTCAGCAGTAAAACTCGGCATGCTCGGCAATATAGCCATGGTAGAGACAGTCATTGAATTGATGCAGGACCATCCGGAACTTCCGCTGGTGTGTGACCCGGTACTGCGCGCGGGTGGTGGTGGCTCATTGGGCAAGGATGATGTCGCTTTTGCTCTGCGAGAAAAGCTCTTGCCCATCGCGCTCATTGCCACACCCAACTTGCCAGAGGCACGCATTCTTGCAGAACTCCCCGACGGCACAGCTGACGAATGCGCCGGCAAGCTATTACCCTACTGTCGCCACTTGCTGATTACCGGCGGGCACGGGGACGAAAGCGAGATTCACAACCGCCTGTATTGCCGGGACGGCAGCCAGCACACCTTTACTTGTCAACGGCTGCCGGGCAGCTACCACGGCTCTGGTTGCACTCTGGCCAGCGCTCTGGCTGGACGTCTGGCATTGGGAGAGGAGCTGGTAAGCGCCGTCCGCTCGGCGCTGGATTATACCTGGCGGACCCTGCGTGACGCTGAACAGCCCGGTCTGGGCCAATACGTACCCCGGCGGCTACCGCTGGATTTCTGTTCATGAGTGACCCGCTTCATGGTCTGTATGCGATCACAGACAGCCAATTGCTCACCGAGGATAGACTTCTGCCCTGGGTAGACGCGGCTCTCGCAGGGGGCGCACGATTACTGCAGTACCGGGACAAGTCAGGGGATTCGGTACGCCGTCTCGACGAGGCCAAACAGCTCAAAGACCTGTGTCAGTATTACGGGGCGACACTGATCATCAATGATGATCTGCCCCTTGCAGCAGAGCTTGGCGTGGGCCTGCACCTGGGCCGTGATGATGGCTGTCTGCGCGAGGCGCGAGAGGCGCTCGGCAATAGTGCAATCATCGGCGCAACCTGCCACGCCGACCTGATGTTTGCCGAGCAAGCCCAGGCCGCCGGTGCAAGTTACATTGCCTTCGGCCGGTTCTTTCAATCCGTCACCAAGCCCGGCGCCCCACAGGCAACTCCGGTACTGCTGGAGCAGGCACGCCAGCAATTCAGCCTGCCCATAGTTGCGATCGGCGGCATCACGCTACATAACGCCCCGCAACTGATTGGCGCCGGCGCCAGCATGCTCGCCGTGGTTAACGGCCTGTTTGGCGCGCCCAGCACGGGCGAAGTCGAACGACGCGCCCGCGGCTTTACCGAACTCTTCCAGTCAACTTCCTGAAGGAACCCTCAATGTCACGCTCCGAAACGCTCTTTGCCAACGCCCAGAAACACATACCCGGCGGTGTGAACTCGCCGGTGCGCGCCTTCAAAAGCGTCGGCGGCACACCGCTGTTCTTCAAGCACGCCGAGGGAGCTTATGTAGTAGACGAAGACGACAAGCGCTATGTCGATTATGTCGGCTCCTGGGGCCCGATGATTCTCGGGCATAGCCACCCGGCGGTGCTGGATGCGGTTCGCGAGCAGTTACAGCATGGTCTTTCCTTCGGCGCACCGACGGCAATGGAAACCGAAATGGCCGACCTGGTATGCAGCCTGGTCCCCTCCATGGAAATGGTTCGCATGACCAGCTCAGGCACCGAAGCCACCATGAGCGCCATCCGACTTGCGCGCGGCTATACCGGACGAGACAACATCATCAAGTTCGAAGGCTGCTATCACGGGCACTCAGACAGCCTGCTGGTCAAGGCAGGTTCTGGAGCCCTGACCCAGGGCGTGCCAAGCTCAGCCGGGGTGCCTGCCGACTTTGCCAAGCACACCCTGACGCTGCCCTTCAATGACATCGCTGCCGTCGAAAAAATGCTCATGGAACTGGGCAGCAGCGTGGCCTGCATTATTGTCGAACCTGTAGCGGGCAACATGAACTGCGTACCACCAGTGCCCGGCTTCCTGGAAGGTTTGCGCCAGCTGTGTGATCAGCACGGTGTGGTTCTGATATTCGATGAAGTAATGACCGGTTTCCGCGTCGCCCTCGGCGGCGCCCAGGCGCACTATGGTGTCAAACCGGATATCACCACCTTCGGCAAGATCATCGGCGGTGGAATGCCCGTTGGCTGCTTTGGCGGCAAGCGCGAGATCATGGAAGTGATCGCCCCAATGGGCCCGGTTTATCAGGCAGGTACCCTGTCAGGGAACCCACTCGCCATGGCCGCAGGCCTGACTACATTGAAGCTGCTGAATCGTCCCGGATTCCACGCGGAGCTGACCGACTACACCGCGCGAATGCTTGCTGGTCTGCAAGCGCGGGCCGACGCAGCATCCATCCCCTTCGTGACCACTCAGGCTGGCGGTATGTTTGGCCTGTATTTCTCCGCGGCCGATGACATTCAGACCTTTGATGATGTGATGGCAGGCGATATCGACCGTTTCAAGCGCTTCTTCCATCTGATGCTCGCTGGCGGGGTTTACCTGGCGCCCAGCGCGTTCGAGGCTGGCTTCACCTCCATTGCCCACGGCGAAACCGAGCTCAAGCTGACACTCGATGCGGCGGAAAAGGCCTTCGCCGCCCTATGACCTCCATCGTCTACCTGCTACTGGGGGCCAGTGCACTAGGACTTTGCTTCTGGCTTTGGCGCCATCGCGCAGACCGACGTGAAGGCGCCCGTGGCGCAATTACCGCCGGCCTGGTAGCTCTCGTAATGGTGGCCGGTAGCGCCCTGCCCCTGGCATTCGTCCAGTGGGATCTGGTTGGCAAGAGCCTCGAGCATGCCCAGCGCATCATGGGTCTTGCTGCGCAGCATATGAGCCTTCCGCTGCTGGGCTTGGCATGCCTCTATCTGGCCAGCGGCTGGCGCTGGCAACCCATTATATGGAGCCGCATCATCCTGGGGATTCTGGCCTTTTATGAGTTGTCCCGGTTTCTGGAATGGCAGACGGGCTACCTCTGGCTATTGACCCTGACAGGCGCGGTGGCACTAGCCATCAGTGGCTTCCTGAATATCGGCCGGGACCGTCGGGTGGGTATTCTCTGCCTGGCTGCGATCGCCTGCCTGCTGGCGCCGTCGCTTATCAACGGGCTTACCGGACAACTGCCGTTACTAGGCCTACTGGACGCGTCCAGTCACGCGAGCTGGTTGATACCCGGTTTTATAGCTGCCGGAATGGCGGTTGGCGTGCTTGCAGAACAGGCGCACAATGAAGACCAGAAACCGCCTGAACACGAGACATCCTGAGAGTCATGATCACTTACATGGGAAAATCCGTTATTTTCGTTTGCCTGCTGGCCGGTATTGCCAGCCCTTCAGCGCATGCGCAGGAGCAGAATGGCAATCCCTTGCTGGTCAGTACGCAGGAAAGGTGCGCCTTCAACCGCGTGGATGACGAGAGTCTGGAGCTGGCACTCGACGCGTGCTACGAAGCCGCTGAAAATGGCGACCTGCAGGCACAATATGAAATGGGGGAGTTTTTTTACCAGGGTGAACGTGTCGAGCGCGATCTGGAGAAAGCCCTTGAGTGGTTCGAGCGTGCTTCAATCCAGGGGCACCCTCGCGCCCAGTACCAGTTGGGTCTTATGCACTACCAGGGCGATGGCGTCACCCGTAACCTGCCCCAGGCCTACATCATTCTGAAAATGTCGGCGGTCAACGGTGAGGAAGCAGCCATGGATGCCAGCGACCGTATAGCGCTGCAAATGAACGAGAACGAGTTATCCGTAGCGACCCATGTTCTGGGCACACTATTTCGGGACTATCTCACCCAGCTTCGAGAGGAGCAGCTTCAGAATCTACAGAGTCAGCCATCTGCTCCGATGGGACCCTCTGTTCCTGCCGCAAACGGAACCGTCGACAACCCCTGAACATAGCAAAATATAGCGTTTGAAGACCGATCAGCTTGGCGGCGGCATCGGGAAGCTCATGACGTTACCGCCGCCCTTTGCCTCGCTGATCTTCGCCTGACCAATCCGCTCTACTTCATCGATACGGACGATCGACTGCAGAGGAATAAAGCTGCGCTCGACACCCTCGAACTGGGTCTTGAGTTTTTCTTCCGCAGGATCCACGAGCAATTGCGAGCGCTCGCCGAAGAGCAGCTCTTCTATTTCGAGAAAGCCCCAGAGATCACTCTGGAATATATTGCGCGCATACAACTCGTATACCTGCCCCTGATTGAGGAAGATCACGCGGAAAATCGGTTGTTTGTCTTTGCTCATAGCTGAACTGTAAGAACCTGTGGCAAGCAAGCCGGACCAGTGCATCCGAAGGGCGCGGATGATACCACAGCGCAGGACATCGGCCCTCCCATCAGTGTATAATTTCGCTTTTGACGAGGCTACGCCCAAGCGCATCCCATGGCCAAGAAACTCTTTATTCAGACCCACGGCTGCCAGATGAACGAGTATGACAGCTCGCGCATGGCTGACCTGCTTGGTGAAAACCAGGCAATGGAACTCACCGATCGTCCGGATGATGCCGACATCATCCTGCTCAATACCTGCTCGATTCGCGAAAAAGCCCAGGAAAAGGTCTTTTCCGAACTCGGCCGCTGGCGTCCGCTGAAGGAAAAGAATCCGGATCTGATCATTGGTGTGGGTGGTTGCGTGGCTAGTCAGGAAGGCAGCGCTATTCGTGATAGAGCGCCCTACGTGGACGTGGTCTTCGGACCCCAGACCCTGCACCGCCTGCCCGAGATGATCGATGCCGCGCGCACCAGCCACCAACCGCAGGTAGATGTCTCGTTCCCGGAAATCGAGAAATTCGATCGCCTGCCCGAGCCCCGCGTTGACGGCCCCACCGCATTTGTTTCGATCATGGAAGGCTGCAGCAAGTACTGCAGCTTCTGCGTGGTGCCCTATACCCGCGGCGAAGAAGTCAGTCGCCCATTTGATGACGTGCTCGCCGAGTGCATTCACCTGGCTGAAAACGGTGTGCGTGAAATCACGCTGCTAGGTCAGAACGTCAACGGTTATCGCGGCCAGACCCATGAAGGCACGATAGCCGACCTGGCCGACCTGATTCGCGTCATCGCCGAGATCGACGGCATCGACAGGATTCGCTATACCACATCGCATCCGCTGGAATTCTCCGACAGCCTGATACGCGCCCATGCCGAGGTACCGGAACTGGTCAAGTATCTGCACTTGCCAGTTCAGTCTGGCTCAGACCGCGTCCTGGCTGGCATGAAGCGCAACCACACTGCCCTGGAATACAAGTCGCGGGTGCGCAAGCTCCGTGCTGCAGTACCGGACATGATACTGAGCTCGGATTTCATCATTGGTTTTCCCGGTGAGACAGACAAGGATTTTGAGCAGACGATGAAGCTGGTGGAAGATGTAGGTTTCGACTTCTCCTATTCTTTCATCTACAGCGCTCGTCCCGGCACGCCGGCCTCGGACCTGCCCGACACAACGCCTGTCGAGATAAAGAAGCAGCGGCTGCAGATCCTGCAGAGCAGACTCAATCAGCAGGGATTCGACAACAGTCGCCGCATGGTCGGTACAGTCCAGCGTATTCTCGTTAGCGATTACTCGAAAAAGGACCCCGGAATGCTCCAGGGCCGGACCGAGCACAACCGTATCGTCAACTTCCGCTGCGACAATCCGCGCCTGATAGGCCAGTTCGTTGATGTGGCTATCGACGAGGCCTTACCCCATTCTCTGCGCGGCACCCTGGTGGCCGAGACCGTCCACTGAACCGTCCATTCAACAATGCACACAATGCTATACGGAACGCGCACTTTTGGTGCGCGCAGACCGCTGATCGCGGCATCTTTGCATCGCGCCTTTGGCGCGCTATGCTGTGATTTCCAGACTTTCACGAGGTTACTGACAGATCATTTTGAACGCTCCCCTGCACATACATCGCTTTAGCATCGAACCCGTCGATCCTCGCCGCCTGGCCAGTCTATGCGGCCAGTTCGATGAACATCTTCTGCTCATCGAGCAGCGCCTGGGCCTGGAAGTTCGTAATCGTGGGAATCAGTTCGAGCTGATCGGCGACGCAGAGCTGGCTCGTTCAGCCGAAGCCGTATTGCGCCAGCTTTATCGGGAAACCCGCGACCAGGCCGAACTGACCCCTGACACCGTCCACCTTTTTCTGCAGGAATCAGGGCTGGAGAATCTCAGCGAGACGCTGCACAACGGCGCAGGTAATGCCCCGGTGGTATTGCGCACCCGACGCATGGCGATTCAGCCACGCGGGCCCAATCAGCAGAGCTATGTGCGCTCGATCCAGGAATACGACATCAACTTCGGTATAGGTCCTGCCGGCACCGGCAAGACCTACCTCGCCGTCGCCTGCGCTGTTGATGCCCTTGAACGCGAACAGGTTCGCCGCATCCTGCTGGTTCGTCCAGCGGTCGAGGCAGGCGAGAAGCTGGGTTTTCTGCCCGGGGATCTCGCCCAGAAGATCGACCCCTATCTGCGCCCGCTATATGACGCCCTGTATGAAATGCTCGGGTTCGAGAATGTCGCCAAGCTGATTGAAAAACAGGTCATTGAGGTAGCACCATTGGCCTACATGCGCGGCCGCACACTGAATAACAGCTTTATCATTCTGGATGAGAGCCAGAACACCACCCTGGAGCAAATGAAAATGTTCCTCACACGGATCGGCTTCGGCTCCACAGCCGTGATTACCGGCGACGTGACCCAGGTCGACCTGCCCCGCGGCACCAAGTCGGGCCTGGCCCACGTAGTGGATGTTCTAAAGGACGTGAAAGGCATTGGCTTCACCCATTTCAAATCCAAGGATGTGGTACGCCACCCGCTGGTTCAACGCATAGTCGAGGCTTACGACCGCTTCGAGTTACGCCAGGAAGGCGAGCGCAAGGAGCGCAGCAATGAGTCCTGAGCCGGCGTCCCTTGACCTTGAACTGGATATTCAGCGCGCAAGCACATCAGCAGACTTGCCCGATGACGAGAGTTTCAGGCTCTGGGCCGGGTTGGCACTTCAGAATCGGCCCGGCCACGAACTGACTATCCGCCTTGTCGACGAAGAGGAAAGTCAGGCCCTGAACCGTGACTACCGTCACAAGGACTATCCGACCAATGTGCTCTCCTTTCCTGCAGACCTGCCCCCCGAGCTGAATATCCCACTGCTAGGCGATCTGGTTGTCTGCGCACCAGTGGTGGCCCGCGAAGCACAGGAACAGGGAAAGCCACTGCAGGCGCACTGGGCACACATGGTTATACATGGCTGCCTGCACCTGACTGGCTATGATCACATTGAAGATGCCGAAGCAGATGAGATGGAGTCCCTCGAGCGCCAACTGCTGGCGCAATTGGGCATTGCCGACCCCTATTTGAGCGAATCCCTGTAACACAACAGTGATTAAAACTGACTTTAAACGCAGTACCCATTTCCACAACGAGTAGAAAGGAACCATGAGCGAAGATCGATCGACCAACGGACACAAGACCTGGCTGGACAAACTGGTCCAGGCTTTTGTCCATGAACCCCAGAACCGCCAGGAACTGCTGGAGTTGTTGCGCGAAGCGCATGCCAACGAAGTACTGGATATCGAGGCCTTGTCGATTATCGAGGGCGCGCTGCAGGTCTCCGACATGCAGGTGCGCGACATTATGATCCCGCGCTCGCAGATGATCACCATTCGATCGAGCCAGTCGCCCCGCGAGTTTCTGCCCGAAGTCATCGAAGCGGCCCACTCGCGCTTTCCGGTCACCGGTGAGAGCCTGGACGATGTGCTGGGCATCCTGCTCGCCAAGGACCTGCTGCCACTGCTGCTCGAGGAAAACACCGAGCGGTTCAATATCAAGGAAATTCTCCGCCCGGCGACCTGCGTGCCGGAGTCCAAACGCCTGAACGTACTCCTCAAGGAGTTCCGTGCCACACGTAATCACATGGCTATCGTGATTGACGAGTACGGTGGTGTCTCTGGCCTGGTGACCATTGAGGACGTACTTGAGCAGATTGTCGGTGATATCGAAGACGAGCACGATATCGATGAGGACAGCCAGATCAAGCCGCTGCACAGCGGGGATTTTCTGGTCAAGGGCCTTACGCCGATCGAGGATTTCAACGAGCATTTCGGCACCGAGTTTCCGGATGAGGAGTTCGACACCGTGGGCGGCCTGGTAATGAACGCCTTTGGTCATCTGCCTCGCCGCAACGAAGTGGTTGAACTGGATGGTTTCCGTGTACGCGTGCTCAACTCAGATAGTCGCCGGGTACACCTGCTGCGCGTAACCGTCGTCGAATCCTGAGAATACCATGCCCCTGCTGAACACCCTTCTCCACTGGCTTCGCGCGCCCGGTTGGCCTGGTCACCTGCTGGCTCTGCTCGCGGGGGCACTGAGCACACTTGCACTCAGCCCTTTCGGTATGTGGCCCCTGGGACTGCTCTCGGTGGCTTTGCTATACCAGGGGCTTGGACAGTTGAAACCCGGCCAGGCTGCTCTGCGCGGCTGGGTCTGGGGGCTTGGGCTGTTCGCCAGCGGTGTATCCTGGGTTTATATCAGTATTCACGTACATGGCTACGCCTCACCTGTTCTTGCCGGATTGCTAACAGCTGCTTTCGTGTCTGGACTTGCTCTGGTAATCGCCCTGATGGCATGGCTTTGGGCCCGCTGGCTTAGGCCCGAAGGCACTCCTTGGTTCGCCTGCCTGGGGTTCGCCGCACTATGGGTGTTGCAAGAGGTCTTCCGCGGCTGGTTTCTGACCGGGTTTCCCTGGCTGTACCACGGATATGCGCACACAGACACCTGGCTGGCCGGGTGGGCACCGGTTGGCGGTGTCTGGCTGTTGAGCTTTTTAAGTGTCCTGACAGCCTGTCTGTTGAGCGATAAAGCGCTCTGGATGCGCATGCGCTCGGCCTGCTCAGGCGCGGCTCTGCTGGTGTTGATCTGGCTGGGCGGCATGGCCCTCTCTACCCTGGAATGGACCCGTCCTACCGGTTCACCCCTGTCGGTTGCATTGATCCAGGCTGATATTCCCCAGTCGCGAAAATGGGATCCGGCCCACATTGATCATACCCTGACACTCTATCGTGATCTTAGTGTCGCACAGGACCCCGTTGACCTGATCCTGTGGCCTGAGACAGCCGTCCCGGTCCTGCAGAGCCAGGCGCTAGCGTTCACCAACGGAATGGCTGCGCGGCTTGCAGAGCAAGGCACCACGCTGATTACCGGCATTCCGGTGGATGAGTACGACAACGATGAACTACAGATCTACAACGGCATCATGGTCGCGGGCAAGGAAGATGAGCAATACCTCAAGCACAAGCTGGTCCCATTCGGAGAGTATGTTCCACTGCAGGAGGTCCTACGGGGTCTGATCGCCTTCTTCGATCTGCCCATGTCGAGTTTTAAACGCGGCCCAGCTGTTCAGGAGCCGTTGCACGCAGCCGGTTATCGACTGGCGCCCTTCATATGCTATGAAGCGGTTTACCCCCATTTTGCCGCACGCCTAGCAGCCCAAAGTGAGTTGCTCATCACCATCAGCAACGACAGCTGGTTTGGCCGCTCGATTGGACCACTACAACACCTGCAAATGGCACGTATGCGCGCCATGGAGAGTGGCCGCTGGATGATACGCGGTACAAATAACGGGGTTACCGCGCTGATCGATTATCGGGGCAGAATTACCCAGCGCATACCGCAGTTTGAACAGGCTGTATTGACTGGCGAAGTGCAACCCCGCAACGGGCTGACACCCTATCTGCGCTGGCCAGACGGGCCCTTGGGTCTAGTGGTGCTGGCCTGTCTCGCTGGCTGCGTTGTAAAGCGCCAGCGAGCCAGCAAGACTGACCCCGCTACCGGAGCCGGGTAGCGAAACGGTAGTCTCGAGTGCCTGCAGAATACGCCAGAGCAGCCTTTGGTCCTCTTGCGTCAGACCGTTGAGCTCCAACTCAGTCAGGGCAGGGTGGCTGCCCTCCATCCATTGGCGCGTGCGCGCCATATCCATTGCCTGATCCAGGCGACGCAATAGTCGCCCGTAGGAGGAATCCCGGCTCCGGTCTTGCGATTCGGGTACCGTCCCTTTCATGAAAACCATCTCCTCTGATAGTGGCCGACGCTCCAAGAATGCGCTCGCCTGATAACCAGAGCATAGTTGCCGTGAGCATTTACGCAGGGTCGCGGCGACGAATGGCATGGGCTACCTGCGCGCAGTCCGGTGGTGTATCCTGCGCTATTGATTTATGCAGCGGCCTGAACAGCATCGATTGACCGCCTCGAAGGCGTCTCAGGGATCACCGCAGACCCGCGCTGCATGACTACCTTTTCCGCCAGACGAGCCCAGACCGTTCACATGCAAGAACAGTATTCTCCCCGTGACATAGAAAGCACCGCCCAGACCGCTTGGGACAGCAAAGACGTCTTCAAGGTAACCGAGACCCCGGACCAGGACACCTTCTACTGCCTGTCCATGTTTCCCTACCCCAGCGGCAAGCTGCACATGGGTCACGTGCGCAATTACACCATTGGCGATGTCATCAGCCGTTATCAGCGTATGCAGGGCAAAAACGTCCTTCAGCCAATGGGATGGGACGCCTTCGGCATGCCGGCAGAGAATGCGGCGATGAACAATAACGTAGCCCCTGCCAAGTGGACCTACGACAACATCGACTACATGCGTACTCAGCTCAAAAGCCTGGGGCTGGCGATGGACTGGTCACGGGAGTTTGCCACCTGCACGCCGCAGTACTACCGCTGGGAGCAATGGTTGTTCACGCGGCTGTTCGAGAAGGGCGTGATCTATCGCAAAAATGGCACCGTCAATTGGGACCCGGTGGATCAGACCGTTCTGGCCAACGAGCAGGTCATCGATGGTCGCGGTTGGCGCAGTGGCGCGTTGATCGAGAAGCGCGAAATCCCCATGTATTATTTCCGCATCACAGACTATGCCGAAGAACTGCTCACCTCACTCGACGACCTGACCGGCTGGCCCGAGCAGGTAAAGACCATGCAGCGTAACTGGATCGGCAAGTCGGTAGGCATGGAAGTACACTTCCCCTACGACCAGGCAAGCATTGGCGAGAACGGCAAACTCAAGGTCTTTACCACCCGGCCAGATACATTGATGGGCGTGACCTATATGGCTGTCGCCGCGGAACACCCGCTGGCCAGCATCGCCGCCAAGGGCAATCCGCAATTGCAAAGCTTTATCGATGAATGCAAGCGCGGTGGCGTGGCCGAGGCCGATATCGCTACCCAGGAAAAGAAGGGCATGCCGACCTCATTGTTCGTCGCGCATCCGCTCACAGGTGAGAAACTTCCGGTCTGGGTCGCCAATTACGTACTGATGACCTATGGCGAGGGTGCGGTCATGGCTGTCCCTGCCCATGACGAGCGCGACTTCCATTTTGCCAGCCAGTACGGACTCCCGATTAAATCGGTTGTGCGAACCAGCGCTGGCGATGAAACCCCGGCACCATGGCAGGATGCGTACGGCGAAAAGGGTGAGCTGATCAACTCCGAGGAATTTGACGGGCTGGACTTTGCCAGTGCCTTCGAGGCCATTGGCGAGGTACTGTCCCAGAATGACCTTGGCGCACCGCGCACACAGTATCGTCTGCGTGACTGGGGAATCAGTCGTCAACGCTATTGGGGCTGTCCGATCCCGATCATTCACTGCACCAAATGCGGCGATGTGCCGGTACCCGAAAACCAGTTACCGGTCGTACTGCCCGAAGATGTGGTGCCCGATGGCAATGGTAGCACCCTTGCCCGTATGCCGGAATTTTACGAATGCACCTGCCCAACCTGCGGTGGGCCAGCCAAGCGTGAAACCGACACCATGGACACCTTCGTTGAGAGCTCCTGGTATTTTGCCCGTTATGCCTCTCCCCACTTCGAACAAGGGATGGTCGACCCCGCAGCAGCTAACTACTGGCTGCCGATTGATCAGTATATTGGCGGTATCGAGCATGCCATCCTGCACCTGCTCTACGCTCGCTTCTTCCACAAATTGATGCGCGATGAAGGCCTGCTTGACTCCGACGAGCCGTTCAAGAACCTGTTGACGCAAGGCATGGTGATTGCCGAAACCTACTACCGCCTGGCCGAAAATGGTGCCAAGGTCTGGTTCAACCCGGCGGACGTACAAGTCGAGCGCGATGGCAAGGGCAAGATAGTCGCTGCTCGTCTGGCCAGCGACGGGCAGCCAGTTGAGATTGGCGGCATCGAGAAGATGTCCAAGTCCAAGAATAATGGCGTCGATCCGCAATCGATGATTGATCAGTACGGTGCCGATACCTGTCGTCTGTTCATGATGTTCGCCTCGCCACCGGACATGAGCCTGGAATGGTCAGATACCGGCGTTGAGGGCGCGCATCGCTTTCTGCGCCGGGTCTGGCGTCTGGCGCACCAGCACGTCACGGCAGGGCCAACCCAGAAACTCGACAAGTCGCGTCTTGATGACGAGCAGAAAACCGTGCGCCGGGCGATTCATCTGGCCATCCGTCAGGCAAGTCAGGATATTGGTCAAAATCACAAGTTCAATACAGCGATTGCCGCCATCATGACCCTGATGAACGTACTGGAAAAAGCCCCCCAAGCCAGCAATCAGGACCGAGCTCTGCTGCAGGAAGGGCTTGAAGCAGTCGTGCTGCTATTGGCGCCTATTACCCCGCATATCAGCCACGGCCTCTGGCAAGCACTTGGGCACCAGGACCAGGCTGTGCAGGCACAATGGCCGACACTGGATGAGTCAGCATTGGTGCAGGACACCCTGCAACTGGTGATTCAGGTGAACGGCAAGCTGCGTGGACATATAGAAGTCGACGCTGCGGCAACACGTGAAGCGATTGAAGCAACCGCGCGTGCGAATGAAAACGTCGTGCGCTTTACCGAAGGTCTGACCATCCGCAAGGTAATTGTGGTGCCGGGCAAACTGGTCAATATTGTCGCCAACTGACATGCAACGGAGAGCCAACATGTTAATGAACCATCCCCGCCAGTTGATTGGCGGCATGCTGATAGCCCTGAGTCTGGTACTCAGCGGATGTGGCTTTCATCTACGCGGTACTGGCGTAGACAACGTCGAACTTGACGAGCTGCAGCTCAGTGCACGCAACAGCTATGGTCAGTTGTACCGCAATATCCGTCAGGCATTGCAGATCGACGGCGTTAAGATAACCAACACAGCGCCCTACCATCTGCAACTGCTCGAAGAGCTTGAGGACAGGACCGCCGTCTCTTATACAAGCCGCGCAACACCTGCGGAATTTGAGCTGGAAACCCGCCTGACCTTTCAGATAAGCGACGAGCGTGGAAGGGCCCTGATAGGCCCGGCCACACTCAAATCCCAGCGGCTGTTCGTCAATGATACCGATAACCTGACCGGTACTAGCGAAGAGGAAGACCTGCTGCGCCGCGAAATGCGCGAGGACCTTACTCGACAGCTGCTGTTTCGCTTGTCCAGCCTGAGTGAAAGTGAACTGTCAGCACGCCAACAGGCGCTCGACAGCCAACAGACACCCTGAGGCCGAATGAAGCTCAATGCTGGACAGTTGGCGCGCCAACTCAAGGAGGGCCTGGCACCGGTGTATGCAATCAGTGGCGACGAGCCGCTGCTCACCGGTGAGGCCGCCGACCAGGTCAGGGCTGCCTGTCGACGCGAGGGCAGCGAGGAGCGCCTGGTCTTTCACGTGGATCGCGCCTTCGACTGGGGTCAGTTACATGACACCAGCCATAGCCTGTCACTGTTCGCTCAGAAACGCCTTGTCGAACTGCGTATAGCCGGTGGCAAACCCGGTGACGAGGGCGCCAAGGCGATTCTCGCCTGGCTTGAAAGCCCTCCGCCTGATACCACATTACTGATCAGCCTGCCCAAGCTAGATGGCAGTACCCAGCGCACCAAGTGGGCCAAGGGGCTAACCGATCATGCCAATAGCCGCTTTGTACAAATCTGGCCAGTGGATGCTCAACAGCTACCGGGCTGGATGCGTGAGCGGCTCGCCGCAGAAGGCATTACACCCAGCGCTGAAGCGCTGGATCTGCTGAGTACTCGGGTCGAGGGCAACTTGCTTGCTGCCGAGCAGGAAATCCAGAAACTCAAACTGTACTGTGATGCCGGCCATCTGGATCTTGAGACGGTACAGCGGGTGGTTGCCGACAGCGCGCGTTTTGATGTCTTCTCGTTGGTCGATGCCATGCTGCTTGGCCAAGCTGAGCAAGCTCTCAGGATACTGCAAGGGTTGCGCGGCGAAGGAGTCGAAGCGCCCGTTGTACTCTGGGCACTGGCTCGGGAGATCCGCAGCCTGGCAAGCATGGCCCATGGACTCAAACAGCAGATCCCCCTCGATCGGATATTTGCCAGCCAACGCCCGCCGGTCTGGGATAAGCGCAAGCCTGTGCTGGGGCAGGCGCTGCAGCGGCACCCTGCAATGGCCTGGGATCAGTGGCTACAGACAGCACAACAGATAGACGAACAGATAAAGGGCCAACAGCCCGGCTCACCCTGGGATGGTCTGAGTGCCATGGTGCTGGCCGTCGCCGGTGTTCGGCTGCATCTTCACGCCGGCGTAGCCCACTGAAGGAAACAGGACCTATCCATGCTGTTCAGGCGGCTCTTACCTTTCCTGCAGGAAAACCCTTCCCTGGCACTGTTTGCGCTGCTCGCAACAGCCTCCTCCGGCTTCGGTCAGACTTTTTTGCTGGGCTTGTTTGGCGATCAGATACGAGAAGCTTTCGACCTTTCCCACTCAGCCTATGGCTTGACCTACAGCCTGGCCACCCTGTGCTCCGCAGCCTTGCTACTCAGATTCGGATCCCTGCTCGATCGCTGGTCCTTGAGTCGGGTCACTCTAATGGCATTGATGGTGTTGAGCGCCGGATGCCTTATGTTGGGGCTATCCCGATACCTCTGGATGTTGGCCCTGGGATTTCTGCTGGTACGTTTTGGTGGTCAAGCGATGCTGTCGCATATCGGCATGACCACTGCTGGACGATATTTCACTCGACATAGGGGCAAGGTTGTCGCCTTTGGCGCCAGCGGCTTTCCTTTGTCAGAGGCTTTGCTCCCGCTGTTGATAGCAGCGCTGGTGGCAAGCGTTGGCTGGCGTGGCAGCTGGATGGTCTCGGCAGGTATCGTGCTGGCAGTGCTGTTGCCCTGCATGCTCTGGCTCAGTCACAACGCAACCCATCCGCAGGCAACCACGGGTAACGGGTCGAGTGATTCGCCGGGCTGGACCCGCGCGGAGGTTCTGCGCGACAGGGGCTTTTACTTACTACTTCCTGCTTCCCTGGCCGTTCCCTTTATCGTAACCGCGCTGTTTTTTCACCAGGGTGCAATCACTGCGCTGAAGGGCTGGAGCCTGGAAGAGTTTGCACGCGCTTTTCTGAGCTATGGCGCGGGCCATCTTGCGAGTTTGTTATTGGCAGGAATTCTGATAGATCGAGTAGGTGCACAGAGGCTTTTACCCTTCTCGCTTATGCCACTCCTGGCCAGCCTTGTGGTGCTTGGCATCAGTGGCGCCATTTGGGCGCCATGGCTCTTCCTCGGCCTGCTTGGTTTGAGCCAGGGCGCGATGAATGCGACCCTTGGAGCGTTGTGGCCGGAGCGCTATGGCGTGCGGCATATCGGCGCGATACGCTCGGTCATGCAGGCGATCATGGTGTTCTCAACTGCACTGGCACCCGTAGCACTTGGGCTTCTTCTTGATACGGGGACAGGCATTACCGGCCTGACAATACTGCTCGCGTCCTATACTACCGGATCAATCCTGCTGGCCAGCTTGGTACGCCGCCCAGGGCTTGCGGGGTAGCGCCGGCAGTCAACCCTGACCCAGATCACCCTGCTTGCCCGCAGCTCGGAATTCACGCTCTATTGGCTAGCGGAGCAACAACACAGGACGTGAGGTTTTCTGCAAAATATTGGTCGTAGTACTGCCAACAAAGAACTGACGAATACGCGAGTGCCCGTAAGCGCCCATGACCAGCAGATCGATATCATGCTCCTGCTCGTAGCCCATCAGCACATCCTCGACCTCCCCGGCACGAATGCTCACATGCACTTCGAAGCCGGCTTTCTCCAGACGCAGTTTGGCGGCATTGATCGCTTCCCAGGCATCATTGGTATCGGCCCCCACCATGACCAGATGGATCGGCAAACCAACGAATAGCGGACTGTCCGCCAGCATCTCGACACCCTTGCGAGTAGTTGCACTGTTATCAAATGCGAGCATGACACTGGCGGGCTTGCGAAACTCACCAGCGGTAACCAGAATCGGACGATGCATGGTCCGGATCACACTTTCCAAATGACTGCCCACGTGCTGACCTACCGAATCCCCCACCTCACCCTGCCGACCGATGACCAGCAAACGAATCTCGTGCTCAAGCTCGTTCAGAGTTTCGACCAGGTCGCCATTACGTTGGCGGCTGAGAGGTTCTGCAACGCCATCAGCGCGGGCACGCTCAACGGCATCCGCCAGCATCAGGCGCCCCTGCTCACGCATCAATTTACCGCGTTTCTCGTCCAGCTCGGCCAACTCCTCAAGCAGATGCTCTCGACTGCCGAGTCCGATATTGCCTGACAGATCACCGCGGGGCTGAGCATGTTGCTGGTCTAGAACGTGGATGAAGACCAGCGGGGCGTCCAGGGACAAGCTCGCCCAGGCTGCGTAATCACATACACCCGTCGAAGAAAGGGACCCGTCGATGCAGGCCAGGACAGTGGTCTTGGTCATCTGTTTATACTCCTTGTTCATTTAATGACCCATTAACTGGTCAACTGCATCCGGCTTGTCGTGGACTCCGAAGCGGTCGACGATAGTCGCGCTCGCCTCATTGAGGCCTATGATCTCAACCTCGGTGCCCTCACGACGGAATTTGATCACCACCTTGTCGAGCGCAGCTACCGCTGTAATGTCCCAGAAATGCGCGCGGGAAAGGTCAATTACCACCTTATCAAGGGCCTCCTTGAAGTCAAAGGCGCCGACGAACTTGTCACTGGAGCTGAAGAACACCTGACCTACCACGCTATAACGGCGCTCGATGTTGTCGATAACGGCCTCGCTACCTATGTGCAGGTAGTGCCCCATCTTGTTGGCAAAAAACAATGCCGCCAGCAGCACGCCAACGAACACACCGTAAGCCAGATTATGCGTGGCAACGACTACCGCAACTGTGGCCACCATCACAATATTGGTCGACAGGGGATGCTTCTTGAGATTTCGCAGGGAGTCCCAGCTAAAGGTACCGATAGATACCATGATCATCACCGCGACCAAGGCTGCCATCGGTATCAGTGAAAGATAGTCACCAAGAAAGACCACCATGATCAGTAGCAGTACGCCGGCAGAGAAACACGATAGCCGAGTGCGGCCACCCGATTTGATGTTGATGATCGACTGCCCGATCATTGCACAACCTGCCATACCACCCAGCAGGCCAGAACCGATGTTGGCGATACCCTGGCCCTTGCATTCACGGTTCTTGTCGCTTGGCGTATCGGTCAGATCGTCCACGATGGTGGCGGTCATCATCGACTCCAGAAGACCTACAACGGCGAGTGCTGCCGAGTACGGAAGAATGATGATCAGGGTTTCGAGATTCAACGGTACTTCAGGCCACAGGAAAATCGGCAAGGTATCCGGCAGCTCACCCATATCGCCCACAGTCCGAATGTCCATTCCCAGATAGACCGCCAGGGCAGTCAACACCAGAATGCACACCAACGGGGATGGAATCAGCTTGCCGATCTTGGGTAGATATGGGAACAGGTAGATAATCGCCAGGCCGCCGGCCGTCATCGCGTAAACATGCCAGGTGACATTGGTCAGCTCCGGCAACTGGGCCATGAAAATCAATATTGCCAGCGCGTTGACGAAGCCTGTCACCACAGAGCGCGACACGAACCGCATCAGCGAACCCAGCTTGAGATAGCCAGCACCGATTTGCAGCAGCCCACACAGAATTGTAGCTGCAAGCAGGTATTCAAGCCCATGCTCGCGCACCAGGGTCACCATCAGCAATGCCATGGCCCCGGTAGCAGCCGAGATCATGCCCGGCCGACCGCCGGTAAAGGCGATAACCACTGCAATACAGAAAGAAGCATAAAGCCCCACCTTGGGGTCCACGCCAGCAATAATGGAAAACGCAATCGCCTCCGGAACCAATGCCAGGGCCACTACGACACCCGCAAGAAAGTCGCCACGGATGTTGGAGAACCACTCTTGTTTTACTGATTGCATAAGGGTCATACAGTCTGTCCACTTGAAAAGATGAGCACTCGCTCTGGAGGCCTGGTGCAAGTTTGCCGAAAAGCCCCGATGGTAAACTGGGCAGTACGGCACTCAAGAGTATTAATCAGGCTTAAGTCGAGCATCAGGGTTAAAGCCGTGGTGAAGCTGGCCGGATCGTGAGGGTCCTGGACACGCGCGCGAGCGTGAGCTCAACAAGTCCGCACAGGACAAAGACACACAAACGAATGTATCGCTTGCCGATGACGAAGTGTCATCCATGGGGAGATGAAACCTATGGTGGCGTGGCGCCGGGGAAGCTGTTCATCGGTTTATCCGGTAGAGGTCCGTTTAAAGGGGGCGTACGGTAGCATAGAAGATAGCTGCAGGCTATCAACCAAACACCCCCAATTTAGCGAGGATAGCGAATTTTACCGTGTTGCCCCTTGCGCTGCATGTTTGTTGTTGCGCCCGCGCGCAAGCGCAAACAGAGGTGCAAAGAAACTGTAGATAACTACAAAGGGATCTACCAGATAATCCCAGTAGTTGTCCGATGGCTTCAAATCAAGCATGAAGGCAAGGGTAGCAAATGCCAGCATGACCACACCCAGGGTGTTTCGTAACACCACAAAGAGCACTGTCAGTGCAGCCACAGCTACTATCAGAATGCGTGGGCTGTAGCCCCACCGGTAAGTATCGATCATGCCAACACCCAGCGCGGCGGGATACAGCACCAGCCCGATGATCGCAAAACAGAGCCATAGCTGCCATTTTGCTGCAAGGGGCACAGGCGGAAGGTAGCCCAACCTGATGATGGATGCAGCGACCAGCCATACGACACTCGTCATCGCCAGATCATCCGTCAACCCGCGCAGCAGGCCGGCTAGCGTCAAACCGGTGGAAAGCGGTATCAATGCTACCAAGACAAGCCCGAGCAACGCAGCCAGGCGATAAGCCGGAGATAGCCGGTGTACCGGTAACAGCAAGAACAGAACTAGCGCAAAGGTAAGTACCGCCTGCAAACTGGCAATAATCATTTTTGCTCCTCCAGCCAGGCCCGATTGAAGGTTACGTGCTTGATAAAACTGTTATTCCAGGAATACACCATATGGAAACGGCCATCATGCGAACGGATCATGTATGGGTACTCATAGTCGAAGTTACACAGTCCCCGGCTGCACACCCGGCCCTCCATCAGCTGCATGTACTCGTCCAGCAGCACCTGACGCTTGGGACCACTGGCCTCGAGAAACTTGTCCCGCATCAATGGTTGATAAGTCGCCAGCGGAATCGGATCGCCGTTCTCGTCTGTCGATTCATCAATGGTATTGATAAGCGACCAATTGCGGAGGTTGAAGCTGGCTTCATCCAGAGTGAGACGGAAACGGCCATCAGCCAGATTATTTTGCGCTACCAGCAAGGTGCCACGGTGGGAACGGACTGCGGCCAGTGATGAGTTGGGATTCCAGGGATCCACAAAACGCTCTTCACTCCAGGTTTGTCCTGCATCAGCGGTCACTGTAGCGAGCACATGGCCCTTCTCCTCACCGGCATAGCGCAAGAGTGCAATAGCCCGAAGCTCATCGAGCGCAACCACGGTTGGCTGCAGCGAGTTGGTGCCGTCAGCCATGCGAAATTTGTCAACTACCCGGCCGTCCGAGTCGAGGTAGAGATACTCGGGAAATTTCCCCAGAAATTCATGGTAAACGGGCAAACCGATGGAGCCGTCCTGATGGAAAAGAGGAGCAGAGCGCACCAGGGTACTGATGTTGATGAACGGCGAGGTAATTAGCTGGCGCGGCTCGGTCCAGGTAATGCCCTGATCTTCGGAGACCATGACATTAATGGCACTACCGGCCCAGCCACCCAGCGATACTGAAACGTAGAAAAGCCAAAGCCGCTCGTCCGGCGCGAGCGCCAGTACCGGATTACCCAGTTTACGGATGGGCTTGCCTACGGACTCACGGGTCATCTCGCGGGTAGCCAGTACCTCTTCGTCACTCCACTCACCACTGGCTGCGTCGAAACGAGCACCCCGTATTTGCACATCGGCTGCGCCTTCCCGTGAGCCTGCGAACCAGACACTGAGAAGATCGCCATTCGGCAAGGTGGTAATGGATGAGGAATGCACAAACTCGTCAAGATCACTGGAAACAAAGCGACGCTCCATGATTGGTTCGGAAGTAATCTCTTCGCTGTCGTCCCAGCGGGTAGTTGTGTCAAACCCGGACATTGTATAGGGCGCACTCAACCACCAGGCCAGGGCGAAAAGCACGACCAGCAGCGCCAGTACAGGAACCCTGTATTGCAAGGACCATGATCGGAAAAGCATACAACTCCTTGTTATTTTAGATCGCTGTCAGAATCAGAGCACGGCACTCAATGATAATGAGCTTCAAGCCAGTGTTCGCTTAATAAGTCGGGCGAAATCATATCCCATGTTACTGAAAATCGCCCTGTATCTTGATGTAACTGAATCAATCCCTCAGAAACACCCAGGTCTGCGCCAGCAACCGACACAACCGGAAACCCTGGCCCTGAATGTGATTGACCAGATCGATCGTGGGCACCTCGCCTATATCAGGCGTATGAATCTCGATCATGATCATACGCAAAGAGACCGGAAGTTCAGCCGGAAATAATCCGCACTCCCCGCCCTCGATATCAAGCACCAGAACAGTGGGGTGGAACTCGTCGAGCAGCGAGGAGAGAGTGCGGGTCGGAACCGTGAGTCTGCGGTCAGCCCTGGCAGGAGTCAGCGCGCTGCTCCACCAGTACTCGTCGTAGATCCCCAGCTCGATATGAACGTCTTTGTATCCATCGGCAACCACCGCCGCCTCAACAAGCTGCAGTGTCTGGCCGTTTGCGGCAAACGTATTGCGAATCTGATCATACATGGCCCGGTTGGGCTCAACGATGACCACCGGGTTTTCCGAATGCATACCCGCAACGGACCCGGTAACACCAGCCCCTGCCCCGCATTCCATTACCCGATCGCCCGGGCGAATCATTTCAGTTATTAGCTGTAGATCAGCCTGCTCGTAGTCGCCAATGGCGAAATAGTAAGCCATCCGCGCACTGAACCCCGATCTGACGGGCAGAACCAGGGAGTAAAATGGATGCTTCAGGCAAACTTCGCCATTCAGGCCATCAAGCCATTGTTGATAGCGCTGGATTTCAAAAGCATCTCCAGCTTCTTCCTGCGGCCACTGATTCAGGCCGCGGGCGTTGACACGCTGGCGCCGTATCTCGACGGCACTGTCTTCTTGCAATGGGATAGGCATCAAATGACCTTGGATTTGGTCCGGCTCTCAATACTAGCATCGTGCCAGGGTCGTATCTACGTGATCAAATACGACTATCAGCTGTCACGAACCCACTGTTTGTCGTGATAGAGTTGCTGGGATAAATCCAAGTTGGAACGCCTCAATGCCTATCAAGACCTCTCGTTCGGCCTTCAATGGCCGCTATCTGGCCACTGCTACGCTGGCTGTGCTGATGGCAGCTTGCGCAGATACACCTATTCAAAAGGCCCACGCCGAAAGCCCTGTTAAAACACCGGCGCCATCGAGCTCCCCCAGCATTCCCATTGCTCAGCCCCCTGAACCTGTTGCCCAGGAGCAGACTTTCAACCAGTGGAAGCAGCAGTTTCGGAAGGAGGCAATCACCTCGGGCATCAACGAAGCTCTATTTGATCGGGCATTCGCAGAGGTTGTGCCTGATCCGGGCATCCTGCGCGCCGACAGCAGTCAGCCCGAGTTCACACGCCCGGTCTGGGAATACCTGGACGGCGCTCTTTCCAGTACGCGCATCAGTCGCGCGCAACGCCTGCTGGGTGAGCATGCGTCAACACTGACTGCCATCGAGCAGGCATACGGGGTAGATAGACATATCCTGGTAGCCATCTGGGGGCTGGAAAGTAACTTTGGCAGTAACATGGGCGACAATTACGTGATACGTGCCCTCGCTACACTGGCTCACCAAGGCCGCCGCCCTGATTTTGCCCACGCGCAGCTACTGGCTGCTCTGGAAATACTTCAGCATGGCGACATCGCCCCTGTCAGCATGCTCGGATCCTGGGCCGGCGCCATGGGACAGACCCAGTTCATACCGACGACCTATAACAGCCACGCAGTGGATTTCGATGGCGACAACAAGCGTGATATCTGGAACTCCTCTGCCGATGCGCTGGGGTCAGCCGCCAACTATCTGAAGGTATCCAACTGGGATAGCGGACAACCCTGGGGCGCAGAGGTCGCACTAGTCGAGGATTTCGATTACGCCTTGGCGGACATTTCTGTGCGCAAGACCCTTGCCGAGTGGACTGCGTTGGGTGTTAGAAGCGCTCAGGGTGGCCCCCTGACGTTTGCGGATGACAACCAGACCGCCTCTCTGCTGCTACCAGCAGGATACCGAGGCCCAGCATTCCTTGTTTTGAATAATTTTCGAAGCATTCTGCGCTACAACAACTCAACCAGTTATGCGCTGGCGATCGGGCTGCTAGCCGAACGCATGCAGGGCCGGGGTGAAATAGCCGCCAGCTGGCCCAAGGGCGACACACCACTGGCGCGCAGTGAACGCCTGGAACTGCAGAGGCGACTCAAGGAAGTAGGCTACGATCCGGGCGGCGTTGACGGCATTATCGGCGCCAATACCCGTCAGGCGCTGAGAAACTTTCAGATCGCGTTGGGCCTGCCGGCTGACGGCTACCCTTCCAAATCACTTCTGGAAAAATTGCGTACATTTCAATAACCGATAGGACCGATACTCGCAGGCGACCTTAACGGCGCCTGTGATAAACTGCACACATCAATCAACGGTAAACGCCGGCCGGCAAGCACCATGATCCGGCGTTCAAGCCGCCTTGGGTCCGGTACAGGAGCAGCTTCGTTTCATGAGCGACCATCCCTCAAAACGCATCGGTAGCGGCGAGAAATTTCGCAACGCCCAAGGCATTGCCGCGATAAAGGACGGCCAGAAGCGGCGAGTCACAAATGACGAGCCCACCCTGTTCGAACCCAAGCCCAAGTGGCTGCGCGCAAAGGCTCCCACCGGAGAGCGCTTCGAGGCCGTCAAACAGAACGTCGCCTCCCATAAGCTGAGCACGGTATGTCAGGAGTCGCATTGTCCGAATATGGGCGAATGCTGGTCCAATGGCACAGCCACCATCATGTTGATGGGTTCTGTCTGTACCCGCGCTTGCCGATTCTGCGCCGTCGACACCGGCAATCCGAATGGTTGGCTGGACGTCGATGAGCCGGAAAACACGGCCAAGTCCGTAGAATTGATGGGGCTGCGCTACATCGTACTCACCTCGGTAGATCGTGATGATCTTCCCGATGGTGGAGCGGGTCATTACGCCGCGGCGGTTCAAGCCATAAAACGACGCACTCCCCAAGTCGTGGTAGAAGCGCTGACACCTGATTTTGACGGTGTACATGCGGCTATCGAGGCAGTGGTCGATTCAGGGTTGGAGGTTTTTGCCCAGAACGTGGAAACAGTCGAGCGTCTCACCCTGGAAGTACGCGATCCCCGAGCCGGCTACGCCAAGACCTTGAAAGTACTCGAACATGCCAAGCGGCACCGGCCTGGGGTTATAACCAAAACCAGTTTGATGCTTGGGCTCGGCGAAACCGAAGAAGAAATACTGGCTACGATGGATGACCTGCGCGCGATCGGCGTGGACATACTCACGCTCGGACAGTATCTGCAGCCAACCAAGAACCATCTTAAGGTCAAGCGCTGGGTCACTCCCGATGAATTCAACCGCTATCGGGAGATTGGACTGGCCAAGGGTTTTATGGAAGTGCCATCGGGTCCACTGGTCCGTTCAAGTTATCGCGCAGACAGGGTCTTCGAAAAGAACAACCTGGGATTGGCCGAGCCCGCTGCGGTACCCGGTCAAGGGGCAAAGTCGCAGCTGATACCAACCCGCTCGGTCAGTTGAAAGGGTCAGGTTCTGGGGTCCTTGTCTGCCGAATATCCCAGTTCCTGCAGCAACGCCCGCTCCAGTCGCTGACCGACTTCGCCAATCAGCGGCCTCTCTTCTAGCTGGTCTCTCATCTGCGTCATCGCCAGGCCGGCGTAGCCACAGGGATTGATCCGCTGAAAGGGCTGCATATCCATATCCACATTCAATGCCAACCCATGGAACGAGCAGCCCCGGCGAATGCGCAGACCAAGTGACGCAATCTTTGCGCTACCGACATACACACCGGGAGCGTCGGCACGTGGCGCAGCATCTATACCAAAGTCAGCCAGAGTAGTTACCAGACCGCGTTCCATTGCAGTAACCAGGTCCCGAACACCTATATTCAGTCGACGAATATCGAGCATCAGATACGCAACCAGCTGGCCCGGTCCATGGTAGGTCACCTGGCCGCCGCGCTCAGCCTGCACCACCGGAATATCGCCCGCGGCCAGCACATGTTCGGGTTTCCCCGCCTGCCCCTGGGTAAACACGGGAGGATGCTCCAAAAGCCAGATCTCGTCTGGCGTTTCGGCATTGCGCCCCTCAGTCAGACTGCGCATCGCCTCTAGCGTGGGCAGGTAATCAGCAAGCCCCAGACGACGGACCACCGGCGCGCTCATCAAAGTACCATCTGCACCCTGCCGGTAGCCTTCAGCTCGGCGTTAAGCGCCTGCAGCTGTTCAGGTCCGGTGGCCGTGATATCCATGCGCAGGGACAGGAAACGACCATTCTTGCTCTCCTTGATATCGATTGATGCAGGGTCCAGACCCGGAGCGTGACGCTCGACGATATCCGCCACCAGCTCGACAAATCCTTCACCGGCGTTACCGATCACCTTGATGGGGTAACGGCAGGGAAACTCGATACGCGGTGCTTCATCATTTTTCACGGTCATGGGCGATCCACTCTCAGTTGAACAGGCCGTAGAAGAACAGCCTGAGACTGTCCCACAAGCGGCCGAAGATGCCCGCCTGCTCAACATCCGCCAATGCCACAAGCGGCGCACTGTGAACGACCTCGTCACCCAGCTTGACCTCGACCTGACCTAGTACGTCACCCGCAGCAATGGGTGCTTTGATCGACGAATCAATGGTAATGCCGGCCTCCAGCTTCTCCGCTTGCCCCTTGGGCAGCGTCATTACCAGCCCGTCTGTCAGACCAAGGGCAACCTGATTCTCCGCACCTGCCCAGACTCTGGCCTGGGACAGAACCTGGCCTGGCTCGTAAAAGGATTTTGTCTCGAAGAAACGGAAACCCCAGGTCAACATCTTCTGGGTTTCAGCCGCTCTTGCCTGCTCGCTGGTTGTTCCCATAACCACGGATATCAGACGCATGCCTTCACGTTCAGCTGATGCCACCAGGCAATAACCTGCTTCCTCGGTGTGCCCGGTCTTGAGTCCGTCAACCGTGCTGTCGCGCCACAACATCAGATTCCGGTTGGGCTGGGTAATGCCATTCCAGACAAATTCCTTTTCCTTGTACAACTTGTAGTGCTCTGGATCGTCGCGAATGATGGCGTGTGCCATGGCCGCCAGATCCCGTGCGGTTGAAAGGTGGCCCTCGGCAGGCCAACCGGTGGAGTTCTCAAAATGGGTATTATTCATACCGAGACGCTTGGCGTGGCTGTTCATCAGATCAGCGAACGCCTCCTCGCTCCCGGCAATATGCTCGGCCATCGCGATGCTGGCGTCATTACCGGACTGGATGATGATGCCACGCAGCAGATCGATAACCGGCACGCGGTTGCCTACCTCGATGAACATCTTAGAGCCACCCTTGCGCCAGGCCTTTTCGCTTACCAATACCAGATCCTCTTCCTTGATCTGGCCACGCAGGATTTCCATACTGGCGATGTAGCTGGTCATCATCTTGGTAAGACTGGCAGGCGGCAGAGGTTCATCCGCATTATGCTCCATGAGCACTTCCCCGCTGCGGGCATCCATCAGCATATAACTGCTGGCAGATAGCTGCGGCGCCGATGGAACTATAGCAGCGCCCTGAGGTGCTGCGTTGGGCGTAGGCACCTGGGCAGAGACGAGGCCTGAAAACGCCAGCGAACCTGAAAGCAGCAGCATGTGGGTCAATTTTTTAAGCATGGTACTCACTATAAAATGAAATAGGACGGTGATTGAGTGTCAGTTTCCGGAAATCAACGCAGGCGTACCCAGGTTGGCGCGCTGCAATACATCGACCAGCTGTCGGGCCTGGTCCTCCGAGCTAAGCGGCCCGATGCGAACCCTGTGTAACGTGATGGCGTTGCTTTGCGTGGTACTGAGAAATACTGGACTGCTGGTTTGAGCCTGCAACTGTGTCCGAAGCTGTTCGGCCGCCTGGATGGATGAAAACGCGCCTACCTGCAGAAAAACCCTGTCGCCGGCTCCAGCTCCCTGGGATGAAATCTCCGGAATGGGTTCGGGCGCTGCGGCCTGCGCAGTAACCAGATACCCCGGATTCCGTTGCTGATGCCAGACTACCGGATCAATGCCTTCGACCCTGACCCGAGCTGTGCCCTTGTCTGCAAACCCGAGTTTCTTGGCGGCGGCATAGGACAGATCGATAATCCGCGTGGAGTAAAAAGGCCCACGATCATTGACCCTTACGACCACCTTACGGTCGTTGGCAAGGTTGGTGACCTGAACATAGGTAGGCAATGGCAATGTCTTATGCGCCGCCGTCATACCGTAGAGATCATAGAGTTCGCCGTTTGCCGTTTTCTGCCCGTGGAACTTGGTCCCGTACCAGGAAGCTTCGCCATCTTCACGGTAACGTCGGCCATCCTGCATGGGCGTGTAATGCTTACCCAGCACCTTGTACGGCGATGCTTTGTATGGACCATTATGAACCGTTGGCACCGCATCCGGGATAACCGAGACATCCATAAGATAGTCCGGCGCGCCGTCTACCAGAGGCCTGAGGGCAGAATCCGCGCCACCGCCGGATTGCTTCTGGGGTGCACTCGAGCAAGCCGCCAGCAATACCAGCGCACTCATAACCAAGGCGCATCTTACACGGCATGTAACGCTGCTATTCATTGGCTCCGGCCTCTCCTATCAGCTCGGACAACTGATGCACCACCATCGCATACATGACACTTCTATTATAACGGGTAATCACGTAGAGGTTATCCAGCCCGATCCAGTACTGCATGTGGTCCCCAGCATCAAACTCGTAAGCCATGACCTGAAGATCGGACGCAAGTTCCTTCCCTGGTTGCCAACCCAGCGACTTTAATTCCCCTACGCTACGACGTGCTTCGAGGCCTTGATCAAGTGTAACGCCCTTGGCGAAATCATCACCTGTAACTGTGACGGGGACCGCAACACCTTTGCCAAGCTGCCAATCATGTTCACTGAAATAATTCGCCACGCTGCCGATCGCGTCAACCGGGTTATTCCAGATATCAACCTTGTCGTCACCATCGAAATCAACGGCAAAGGCCTGATAACTGCTGGGGATAAACTGGGGGTATCCCATTGCTCCAGCGTAGGAGCCCGTGAGTGTCAGCGGGTCCATCTGCTGTTCGCGGGTCAATACCAGAAAAGCCTTGAGCTGACGGCGGAAAAAGTCAGCCCGGGGCGGATAGTCGAACCCCAGTGTGGTGAGCGCATCAATTACACGGTGGTTGCCCTTGTTGCCGCCGTAGGAGGTTTCCACACCGATAATCGCAGTTATCACTTCGGCCTCGACACCGTATTCCTGCTCGGCGCGGGCCAGGGCATCCGCATGGGTGCGCATGAAGGCAAGACCATCGGCAATGCGTTTATCAGTAATGAATATGGCACGGTACTCATGCCAGGGGCGCACGCGCTCCGCGGGTCGGGAGATCGCATCAAGAATAGCTTGCTTGCGCTCGGCATTGGCGAGTAGCCCACTCACGTAGGCGGGGGGAAAACCATGCTCGATCTGCATTTCCTGTACAAACGGCGTCACCGCTGGATGCTCGGCAGAGTAATCAGCAGCCAACAGCGGTGCACCAGTGGACGCCAAGGCGGCGGCGACAAACAGGTTCAGACGACGGAATAAATTTGCCTGCATTATTGAGCCATCCATTTTCGATGCGTGTGAATCGACATCAGAATGCCGAATCCGGATAGAAGCGTTACCAAGGAGGTTCCGCCGTAGCTGATCAGCGGCAAGGGTACCCCGACTACCGGTAACAGGCCACTGACCATACCGATATTGACCAGCACATAGATGAAGAATGTAAGCGTGATGCTCCCGGCCAAAAGCTTGCTGAAGGTGTCCTGCGCCTGCAGAGTGATGAACAAACCCCGCGCTACTATCAGCAGATAGATCACAAGCAACAGACACACGCCAACCATGCCGAATTCCTCGGCCAATACCGCAATAATGAAATCGGTATGCCCCTCGGGCAGGAAATCAAGGTGCGATTGCGTCCCCTGCAACCAGCCCTTGCCGAATACACCTCCGGAGCCTATCGCGGCCTTGGACTGAATGATGTTCCAACCGGCCCCCAGTGGATCGCTTTCAGGGTTGAGGAAAGTCAGCACGCGGCGCTTTTGGTACTCTTCCATCACAAAGAACCACATTGCCATTGCCACGGGGACCAGCAACACGGCAGCCCCGATAATGTAACGCCAGCGCAATCCCGCCAGCAGCAGCACGAAAAGACCCGATAAAGCTACCAGCAGCGAGGTACCCAGATCCGGCTGCTTGAGGATCAGAACCATGGGTATGAGGATGATAGTCATCGTCCCGCAAATATAGCGGAAACTCGGCGGCAGATTTCGGCGCGCAAGATACCAGGCTACTGCCATTGGCATCACCAGCTTCATGACTTCCGAAGGCTGGAAGCGCAACACCCCGGGGATGGTCAGCCAACGCTGAGCCCCTTTGGCTTCCGTGCCAATAACCAGGACAGCCACAAGGAGCAACAAACAACCAAAATAGGCAACCGGTACCCAGCGCTCCATAAAACGCGGCTTGAACTGGGCAATAGCCAGCATCACGGCCAACCCGACGCAATATGCTGCGCCCTGACGATAGAGTATCGCCATACTCTTGCTGCCAGCCGAATACAGCACGAAACCCGCCACTGTGGCCAGCACCAGGATCAACAGCAGCAACCATGGATCAACATGAATCCGCTGCCAGAATGGATCCCGTCGCGGCAATCCGCCACCTCCGGTTGCCATCGCAGAGAGAACGGCTTTCATTCTGCTACCTCCTCTGTGAAAGCGGTTGGTTCCGGCTCAGGCACTAACCATGCGTCGAAAAGCTGGCGGGCCACCGGCGCTGCAACACGACCGCCAGATTCCCCATTTTCAACCATCACAGCTACTGCAATTTTCGGCGCCTCGGCCGGCGCAAAGCCCACGAAAAGGGCATGGTCGCGATGGCGCTCCTGCAACGCCTCCGAATCGTACCTCTCGCCCTGGGCAATCGCCACGACCTGCGCAGTGCCGGTTTTACCCGCCATGCGGTAAGGCGCATCTACCGCAGCACTGCGCGATGTCCCGTGCGGGGCATGCATGACGTCCTGCAGAGCATCGACGATAAAGTCCCAGTCGTCCGGGTTCTTGAGTTCAATATCCGCAGGTGTGTCCTCTACCAGAGGCGGCACACCTTCGGCATGCATCAGCAGACGTGGTCTGCGCCAAACGCCTCTATTGGCCATCAGCGCAACCGACTGGGCGAGCTGCAGCGGCGTGGTCAGCATGTAACCCTGGCCTATGCCGGTAATCAGCGTCTCACCCGGATACCAGGGTTGACGTCGGGCCTCGCGCTTCCAGGCGCGCGAAGGCATCAGTCCAGCCGATTCTTCATACATGTCATGGGACACCCTGGTCCCCAGGCCAAAACGGGTCATGTAATCATGCAGCCGATCGATCCCGAGCTTATTAGCCAGATCGTAAAAATAGGTGTCATTGGACCGCGCAATGGCATAAGCCATCGACACCCAGCCATCACCCGATCTGTTCCAGTTCCGGTATTTGTGACTATGATTGGGCAGTTGATAAAAGCCTGGGTCATACACACGACTTTCGCGCGTGGTGACACCACTGTCCAATCCGGCCAGGGCAACGATCTGCTTGATCGTCGACCCCGGCGGATACAATCCGCGCAACACGCGGTTGAAAAGCGGCTGATCAAGGGAGTCACGCAGGGCACCGTAGTCAGCATGGCTGATGCCAGTCACAAAGAGATTGGGGTCGAAACCGGGCTGACTGACAAACGCAAGTACCCCTCCGGTTTCTGGCTCGATCGCTATGACGGCGCCCCGACGATGACCCAAAGCCTCCTCCGCCACCGCCTGCAACCGGCTATCCAGATGCAAGGTGATGTCCTTGCCAGGTAATGGGTCTGTGCGCTTGAGCACCCTGAGAACGCGTCCCCGAGCATTTGTTTCCACTTCCTCATAGCCCACAGTACCGTGCAGGGTATCTTCATAAAACCGTTCCACACCGGTCTTGCCTATATAGTGGGTGCCGGCATAGGCCACCTGATCGATGGTGGTCATTTCCTTCTCGTTGATACGGCCTACATACCCCACCGCGTGGGCAAAATGCTCCGCAAGGGGATAGTGCCGCACGAAGCTGGTCTGCACCTCAACGCCGGGCAGGCGAAACTGATTGATGGCGATTTGTGCTATTTGCTCCTCGGTCAGCCCAAACATCACCGGGACGGCTTCAAAGGGTCGACGCGCCTGGTTCAGCTTGCGTTCCGCGCGCTCCATGTCTTCATCTGTCAATTGCAGCAGGGAGCCGAGAAGCACAAAGGTTGCATCCAGGTCAGGCACCCTTTCTCTGGTGATACTGAGACTGAAACTGGGACGGTTTTCAGCGAGCACGATGCCGTTGCGGTCATATATCCGGCCACGACTCGGGGGCACCGGCTGAATATGCACACGGTTATTCTCGGACAGCGTCGAATGATGTTCGTACTGCGTGACCTGCAGGAAGTACATACGGCCGACCAATGCCATCGCCAGCGCTGCAACGAACACCGAGGCAAGCACTACCCTTCTCTGGATAACACCGGCGTCACTGGAATGGTCCTTCAGGTGAATAGGTCTGGCCATGTATCACTTGTGGTAGGGGTGGCGATTGAGAATTGTCCAGGCTCGGTAAAGCTGTTCAGCCAATAGTATCCTTACCAGAGGGTGCGGCAGGGTTAACGCCGACAACGACCAGCGCTGCTCGCTACGAGCAGCCACTTCAGCCGCCAGACCTTCAGGTCCGCCAACCATAAGGTTGACGTTGCGCGCTTCCAGACGCCAGGCGTCGAGATGTGCGGCTAAATCTTCGGTACTCCAGCTGCGGCCCGTCACCTCGAGGGTGACGATTCGCTCACCCGGCTGCGTGGCAGCAAGCATCTGTTCGCCCTCCCGACGCATCAGCCTGGCAATGTCGGCGTTCTTGCCGCGCGTTGCCAGAGGCACCTCCACTAGGTCCAGCGGCAGGTCCGCGGGCATGCGCTTGGCATACTCATGATAACCCTGCTCAACCCAGCGCGGCATGCGCGACGCCACACTGATCAACCGAATACGCAATGCCGATTACTCGGAGGGTTGCTGCTGCTGAGCCCGGCGGGACTCCGCACTCTGCCACAAACGTTCCAGGTCATAGAACTGGCGGGTAGCAGGCTGCATCACATGTACAACGATATCGCCGAGATCCACCAGAACCCACTCGCCGGACTCTTTGCCTTCGACGCCCAGGGGTCGATTACCCGCCGCCTTGGCCTTCTCCAGCACGTTGTCACTGAGTGCACTGACGTGCCGGTTCGAGGTGCCACTGGCGATAATCATAAAATCGGTAACGCTGGTGAGTTCGCGGACATCGATGCGCACCACATCCTTTGCCTTGAGCTCGTCCAGGGCATCTTCTATTACTTTGACCATTTCGTCGATCTGCATAGGTAGTTCAAATCCTTCGGTGTCAGGGCCGGTACAGCCCATGGGTTTCAATATAATCGAGTACGGCATCGGGCAACAGGAAACGCGGCGATCGATCAGCCGCCACCAGTTGGCGAATGTGGGTGGCCGAAATCGCTAACGGCGTCTGCGACAGGCAGATAATCTGTCCCGTTTTCGCATTGGCGCCAGCCGGTTCGCTGACGCTGCGGGCGGCCAGCAGATCCTTGAGCACTTCAGGCAACTCCGGATCGTAATCCGGACGCTGTAATACCACCAGATTGCTCAGTTCCAGCAATTCTTCCCAGCGATGCCAGCCCGGCAACCCACCGAAGGCATCCCAACCAAGAATCATGAACAGGGTAACAGTATCGCCGAGCTCGCTGCGCAGGGATTCAAGAGTTTCCACGCTATATGACGGGCGGTCACGCCGCAGCTCGCGGTCGTCGACCTGCAGGTCACAGCCACCGAGGGCGGCCAATCGGACCATATCCAGGCGCTGCTCAGCGGTCGCACCCGGTTGTCCGCGGTGGGGTGGTCGTGCACTGGGGATCAGCCGCAGTTGGTCCAGACCCAGGCATTCTGCCGCTTCCAATGCACCGCGCAGATGCCCATAGTGAATCGGATCGAAGGTTCCTCCGAGCAGGCCTATACGTTGGCTCATCCGCACATCATTGACGGATATGTCCGTCACCGAACACAACGTACTTCTCGCTTGTCAGGCCTTCGAGCCCAACCGGGCCGCGTGCATGGATCTTGTCCGTTGAGATACCTATTTCGGCTCCGAGTCCGTACTCGAAACCGTCAGCAAAGCGTGTCGAGGCATTGATCATCACGGAACTGGAGTCCACCTCGGCCAGGAAGCGCCGCGCACGGGTGAAGTCTTCCGACACCATAGCATCAGTGTGCTGGGAGCTATAGGTGTTGATGTGCTCGATCGCTGCATCCATATCATCGACTACCCGTATTGAAAGGATCGGCGCCAGATACTCTGTTGTCCAGTCTTCTTCGCAAGCCACAAGGGCCTCGGGCAGGATCGCACAGGTAGCAACGCAACCGCGCAACTCCACCTGCTTCTCGGCGTACGCCTTCGCTACCCGGGGCAGAAAAGTGGCTGCGACGTCCTGATGTACCAACAGGGTTTCCATCGCATTACAGACGCCGTAGCGATGCGTTTTGGCGTTGACGGCTATCGCTTCTGCCTTATCCAGATCGGCACGATCGTCTACATAAACGTGACAAATACCATCCAGATGTTTGATCACAGGCACACGCGCATCACGGCTGATCCGCTCAATCAAGCCTTTGCCACCGCGTGGCACAATCACGTCGACAAATTCCGGCATGGTTATCAACGCGCCGACCGCTGCACGGTCTGTAGTTTCTACTACCTGAACCACCTCGGCTGGCAACCCGGCCGCTGCCAGGCCCTGGGCGATGCAGCGGGCAATGGCGCGATTGGAATGAATCGACTCTGAGCCACCGCGCAAGATGCAGGCGTTGCCCGATTTAAGGCACAGGCTTGCCGCTTCGACGGTCACATTGGGCCGCGACTCATAAATGATGCCGATCACACCCAGGGGCACACGCATCCTGCCAACCTGAATCCCGGAAGGCAGGAACTTCATATCACGTATGGCGCCAATAGGATCGTCCAACCCCGCCACTTGGCGCAGGCCTTCGAGCATGCCCTGTATCCGCGCAGGAGTAAGCGCCAGGCGGTCAAGCATCGCCGCATCCAGACCATTATCCCGTGCCGACTGCAGATCCAGCTCGTTAGCTTCCACCAACTGGCTCTGAGCCGCTTCGATTGCATCTGCAGTTGCCAGCAACGCATGATTCTTCACCGCCGTAGTAGCGCGACCAATCACCCGAGATGCCTGCCGGGCCTTGAGACCCAGCCCCTGCATGTAATCTGTTACCTGTTCCGCACCCATGCCTGCCACCGATTGCCTGTTACCGAGACTAAAGGCCGCATTATAGCTGTCTGCCCAGGCACTGGACAGGGCAGAGCTGCTATGATCTTTAATATGATTGAATCACGCCAAGACAGACACCCCTCCGGCCCAAGGGCTCTCGCAACCGAGAGGATGCAAGGACCATGGATAACCTGCTGACGAGCAGCCTGCTCGAATGGCTTGGTGACCATCGGCAATGGCTTGGACTGGCCATATTTCTGATCGCGCTACTGGAGTCGCTCGCCGTCGCGGGCTTGGTAATACCAGGCGTATTTCTGCTGCTCGGCGTCACGGCCATGGCTGGAGGTGGGGGCATGCCATTTGCTTCGGCTCTGGCATGGGCCTTTTGCGGTGCAGTACTGGGCGACATGTTCAGCTTTGCATTGGGTCGCTTTTTTCATGAGGACATTCGCCGCCTGAGTCTGTTTCGTCGTCATCCGCAGTGGATTGCCCGCGGAGAGATCTTTTTCCGGCGCTACGGTCTTTTTGGGATCTTCATTGGGCGGTTCGTGGGCCCAATACGCCCAGTCATCCCCATGATCGCGGGCATGCTCGATATGCCTTCGATCCGCTTCGTTACCATTAATTTGCTCTCGGCTCTGGCGTGGGCGCCGGTGTACGTTACACCGGGCTTTCTGGCGGGACGCGCGGTCAAATGGCCAGTGCCCGAGTTCTTCTGGCAGCATGCGCTGACGTTACTCGGGCTGCTGTCCGGGTTGCTGCTGGCCGTCATCCTGATTCTACGAGCCCAAAAGCGCTGGAGTAACATACTAGCTGGCCTGCTGTGCCTGGCAGCTTTAGTATTGGTGTCTGTCAACGGGGAAAGGCTGGCAATCCTCGATCAGAGTCTCGCGGTATGGCTTTCCATAGCCGACACCAACGGGTGGCTGGCCGGCGCTATGGCAGACCTGGCCAGCCCACTCTACCCTGCCGCCCTTTTCTTCCTGCTTGCCGTTAGTCTGACTGCCTCACAAGCTTGGCGCGCACTGAGTTTCACTCTTCTCGCTTTGGTGACAGGTGGGCTGCTTGCAGTGGCGCTGGATGCATCACAGCAAGCGACGGTGTTGGCGGCCAGCCTGGTACTGATCGCTATCGCCGCATTGCTGAAAAATCGTCCCCATGCTTTCTGGACACGAGCCGCTTTCATGTCCGGGGTCGCCCCGCAGGCGATCCTGCTTGGAGCTATTAGCCTTGCTGTAATGCACCTGTCGTTGATGGGCCTGATTGACGCCTTTCTACTGGCGGCAACCAGTCTGCTTCTATCCCTCTGGGTTGTCGAGCGGGCCGGACCGGTAGAATGTCCTGCATCCCCGGCCAGGCATCTGCTCCTGTGGGTGCCACTGGCGTCTGCCATCGGCGTGGTTTCAGGCTTGCATTATTTCTAGCCACTCATTGATCTGCTGCAGCCGCGCCTGGGGATGATCAATATTTAGCAGCGCGACCTTCTGGTCCAAGGAAAAAGGCAACAGAAAAGCTAGCTGGTAACTCAGACGTTGCTGGCTACCAGCAACGTCAGGTAGCCCCAGCCCCTCCGCTAGCGGGTGCTGCATCAACGCTTCATGAAGCACCACCAGATCATCGTGTGCCTCGTAAAGCGGCGCATCTGCCTGCTCGGGCAACCAACTGATTTCGCCGCTGACCAACCCATCAGCCGCCACATCAGCAGCCTCGATACGGCCCCGCCGGCCGCCCTCAACTCGAATTCCCAGCAAACCGTTGTCGCGCTGTTGCCAGTCGGTTATCTGCGCCTCACACCCCAGGGCATTGAAACGAAGATCGCCGGATCCCGTTTCAGGTCCGGACTCCAGGGCAACAATCAGAAAGCTCTCGCCTTGTTTAAAACAACGACTGAGCATATCCAGATAGCGCGCCTCGAAGATCTGCAAATCAATCACGCAGCCGGGCAAAAGAATACTCTGCAGTGGAAATAATGGGTGTTTCTCGGTCATGCCCACCTCGCACGGGTTAGAAAATAGGCCGCCAGCGTTCCTGTGCGGCGGTTATGGCATTCAGCAAACCTATTCAGGTATGTGCCGATTGACCCGGCCAACAACCCTTGTAACCATGGCAAATGACCCGAACTTGTGTCTATAGTTTTGCCTGCACTCATTGCAAGCGCCTGTTTCACACAGCTCCGCCTGGGGCACCACAACAACAGCCATGGAGAACGCCATGACCGCCGTACCCGTTTCCGAACTGACCTCCTACATTGGCAAGGATCTTGGCCATTCAGAATGGATGACCATTGATCAGGAGCGCGTCAACCAATTTGCCGACTGCACCGGTGACCATCAATTCATTCACATCGATGAAGAAAAGGCGAAGCAAACGCCGTTCGGCGGCACAATCGCCCACGGATTCCTTTCGCTGTCCTTGCTGCCGACCCTGTCAGCCGGACTGTTGATTCGCCCCGAGGGCCTGAAGATGGCGGTCAATTACGGGATGGACAGCCTCCGTTTCATCCAGCCAGTACGAGTAGGCTCCCGCGTTCGTTTGCAGAGCACTGTACTGGACGTGACCGAGAAGAAGCCTGGGCAATGGCTGATCAAGGCTCGCTCCACACTGGAGATCGAGGGTAGTGAAAAACCCGCCTTTATCGCAGAAGCGTTGTCGCTGTACTTTGTCTGAAGAGTCCATCACTGCCGGTTAATGGCCGGCAGTGTTTACTCCCCCCAGCGCGCCAATAGGTCCTGCTCAATACCCAACTGGTTAAGAATTCGCGCCACTACAAAGTCCACTAGATCATCTACGGACTCAGGCTTGTGATAAAACCCGGGACTTGCTGGCAGAATAACTGCACCCATCTGGCTCAGCTTGAGCATGTTCTCCAGATGCACCGTCGAATACGGAGCCTCGCGGGGCACGAGTATCAGCTTGCGGCGCTCTTTCAACGCAACATCTGCTGCCCGCTCGATCAGATTGTTGCTGGCTCCTGTGGCAATAGCTGACAAGGAGCCGGTTGAACATGGGCAGACCACCATCGCACTGGGTGCTCCCGATCCTGAAGCGACCGGAGCCATCCAATCCTGTTTGCCGAACACGCGTATCTGACCCTCGCGAGCCCCATAGCGCTCGGTCAGAAACACCTCCAACGCTTGAGGCTTGGGCGGAAGCCTGACATCTGTTTCGGTCGCCATCACCAGTTGCGCCGCCTGGGAAATCAGGAAGTAAACCTCTACGTCCGCCTTGACCAGACACTCCAGCAGTCGCAGCGCATATTGAGAGCCCGAGGCACCGGTAACGGCGAGTGTTACTCGACGGTCATCCATACTTCACCTCCAAGGCCCTGAGCATGCGCTGATGAATACCGCCGAAACCACCATTGCTCATGATGACGATCCGTGTCCCGGGAGTGGCCTGAGCCAACACCTTTTCAATTATGCCATCGATGTCGGTCTCCACGCGTGCTGGCACCGGACTGGCGTCCACCACCGACTGAAGCGACCAGTCCAGGCCGGCTGGCTGGAACCAGATCACTTCCGAGGCACTGGCTACACTGGCAGCCAACGCCGTGGCATGGCTACCAAGGCGCATGGTGTTGGAGCGCGGCTCAATAATGGCGATCAGTGGTGCGTCGCCAATGCCAGCCCGCAAGCCGGCAAGCGTGGTCGCAATGGCGGTGGGATGATGGGCGAAATCGTCATACAGACTCACCCCATCAATGGTGCCCAGCAACTCCATACGCCGCTTGGCACTGCGAAATTCGCCCAGTGCAGCAATACCCTGCGCCGGGGTCACGCCCACATGACGCGCAGCTGCCAGTGCCGACAAGGCATTTGCGACACTATGCGCGCCCGTTTGAGACCACTGTGCGACCCCCTGAAAGACGCCTTCAAGCCA